>DASTRT010000060.1:0-2056 GCA_035761085.1 Methylophilaceae bacterium | reverse complement strand
GCCACCCCATCATTTGGTTTCATAGGTAAATACACCATCCCACTCGGCGGCGGGTGGGTTTTTTCGGAAATAGGCGATCCGCTCCAGATACATCCGGTAAAGATAGCGTTGCGGGTACTGGTTTTGCAACTCATTAAACTTCTGTTCAGCCTGCACCCAATTCTGGGCACGGTACGAGGCCAACGCCTCTTCGTAACGGCTGAGCTCGTCAAGCAGGGCATCGCTCGCCTGCCCTGCCTCGCAAACAGGCTCATAAATGGTCACCGGCTCATCCTTGCCCTTCACGCGGACCACATCCAGTTTACGGAAGATGAAATCGGAAACCTTCTCCTTGGTGAACTCGCTGACGATGATGTGTACGCCGTAATTCTTGGTCAGCCCTTCGAGCCGCGAACCCAGGTTCACGGCGTCGCCCATGACCGTATAAGCCATGCGGAATTCCGACCCCATGTTGCCTACTGTCATCACCCCAGTATTCAGGCCGACACCAATGTTGATCTCCGGCCAGCCCTTTGCCTTGAACCGTGCCTGCAGCTCGTCCAGGTTCCGCACCATTTCCATGGCTGCCGACAACGCATGTTTGGCGTGGTCCGGATCATGCAGCGGGGCGCCCCAGAAGGCCATGATGGCATCGCCCATGTATTTGTCGATGGTCCCGCGCGAATGATGAATGACATGCGTCATCGGCGTCAGGAATTCATTCATGAGTTGCGTCAGCTCCTTGGGGTCCAGCCCTTCGGAAATCGTGGTAAAGCCGCGCACATCGGAAAACAGCACGGTGAGCTCGCGGCTTTCTCCTTCCAGGCTGAAAGCCTCGGGATCCTTGGCCATCTCATCCACCAGCTCGGGCGGCACGTACTGGCCAAACAGGCCCGCCAATTGGCGCTTGCCGCGTGATTCGATGAAAAAACCGTAAGACATGTTGAACACGTATATCGTCGACACCAGCAGCAGGAAAGAGGCCAGCGGCAATACCAGATTGGCGGATTGCCACATGAAGAGATTGAAGATAATGCCCGAAGCCAGCACGCCCAGGGCTAAGAGCGTTGCCCAGATGGGGCTCAATGCAGGTAGCAGGAAGGCCAGCAACAAACCGGACAAAAGCAGGATAAGGAATTCCGCACCCAGCACATAGGCGGGCATTTCCTTGATGTTCTGATCCAGAATGCCGGAGATCATGTTGGCATGGATTTCGACGCCCGGATAAACGCTTTGCACCGGTGTTGCCCGCAAATCCATGAGGCCGGGCGCTGTCGTGCCAACCAGCACGATCCTGTTCCGCAAGACGTCTGCCGGCACTTTGCCATTGAGCACATCCGTCGCCGAAACATACGGAAAACTGCCTTGCTTGCCGCGATAAGGAATGAAGGCGTCAACCTGTGCATCGACCGGGATCACGAGATCCCCCAGCTTCAACCGCTCCAGCCCGACATAATCACCTTCGGTTCCCAGCCCTTCGGCAAAGCTCGCCTCGAGCTTTACCCCCATGGCAGCGCGGGCGACGGCAATGGATAGAGCTTCATAACCATTGCCATTGAAGCTTTCGAGAGCTGGAATCTTGCGGGAAATCCCATCGCTATCCGGCGCTGGATTGAAATGCCCTCCGCCCACGGCATTCTGCTGCAGCACAGGAAGATTGGCACCGTAGCCACTGGCGCGTGGGATGCCTAGCGTTTCTTCCCGGAAACTTCCCTTGGTGAGCGCGGGAGGCGGCAACTGACCTACACCTGCACCAGCGCTACCATCATGACGAAAATAATAGCCAAGGACGACATTGCGGTTTTTGAAGCTGTCAGCAAGAATCTGGTCGTAATCCAGTCTCGGCCGCAGGTGCTCGACTATCTTCTGGAAGCCTTCATCCGACTTGAGCCGCGCGCCGATCTCTTCCAGGTTCTTGAGGCCAGAGCTTTCATCCTTTTCAGCAAAAACGACGTCAAACCCCAGCGTGCTGATCTTGTAGTCATCAAATAGGCGGTCAACCAGCATGGCCAGCTTGTTTCTGCCCCAAGGCAAGCGACCCTGTTCCTGCAGGCTCTTTTCGTCGATATCGACGATC
>DASTRT010000059.1:0-2908 GCA_035761085.1 Methylophilaceae bacterium | reverse complement strand
CCAGGTACCAGTGATCACGGTTGCCCAGGCGATGGCAGCGACTGCCCAGCTCCCGACGACGGCCATCAAGCGCATCGGCCGGTGGCCACGCAGCCCAAGCAGAGCTTCGACGAAGCTGTGGATGAAGAACGCTCCAACCGCCAGATGGACGACTAGCCAGAACGCGCGTGGTGTCACTTCAAGCCCCAGCATGTTCATGTTCTCTCCTCCTTTAACGATGTTTTAACGTGTGGTAACCCTATCATGGCGACCTGCGTATGTCTATGTTCTGTTGTTCGCGAAATGCTCTACCCGCTGGCGCCGAGTCCGCGATGAGCTCTGGAGGCACGCACGTGATTAGCATCAGACAGAAGACATTGCCGGCACATGGCACCACACTACGAACGTGCCACAACAACTTCCGCATGTGTCAGGCAGCTTGCCGCTTTCTGTCTCACTATTCAGTTTATTGTTCTATTGCATAGTGATATATTCTGTATCATGGGCATCAAAACTACCCCCAGAGCCATGCAGATGTAAGCCGTCGTGATCCCTCCTGCGATTGTCTCATGGCCTTCCCATGCCAGAACCCGCTAGTAGGACGTTTTATACATGTGGGTTTTCAAACCGCAACATACTTGGTATGAAATCATGCAACCAAGCTACCAGCATTGCGTATATACTGATGTGCCAAACACTGACGCCTTGCCAGTGTAGAACTTGGCACCTCCCAGAAAGGAAGTAGACAATGTCAGGGCTACTGTTGATCCCTGCGATCGTCATTGGTGTCATTCTGCTCCTCATCTTTATGTCTGGCTTCCTCCGCTACATCCCCAATAACCGCGTTGGCATTGTGGAGAAGCTGGTGAGCGGTCGTGGCTCGGTGAAGTCCGGCTTTATTGCACTCAAGGGCGAGGCTGGTTTTCAGCCCGATGTCCTGCGCGGTGGCTGGCATCTGTTTATCCCGTTCCAATACCGCATTCACAGTGTCCCACTCGTCACCATTCCACAGGGTAAGATCGGCTACGTCTTCGCTCGTGATGGCCAACCGCTTCAGCCCGCACAATCGCTGGCATCCAATGTCACGGCAAATAACTTTCAGGATGTGCGGACGTTTCTACAAAACGGCGGGCAACAGGGACCGCAGCGTCAAATTTTGCGCGAGGGTACCTATGCGCTGAACCTGGCGCAGTTTGTTGTCATCACTGAGGACACCGTCTTCTACCTGCCGTTGAACCGGGAGGAGGATGCGGTCTTTAAACGGATGGCCGAAGTCATTAAAGAACGCGCCGGCTTCCAACCAGTGATTATCAAGGGCACCGACGATCTGGTCGGCATCGTCACCGTTCACGATGGGCCATCGCTGCCGCAGGGGGAGATCATCGCTCCCACAGTCGGCAACAATTCTGACGACCAAGAGACCTATCACAACACCTTCCAAGACCCGGAGCGCTTCCTCGCGGCCGGCGGTATGCGTGGCCGGCAGCTTCAGGTGTTGGTTGAGGGCACCTACTACATCAATCGCCTGTTCGCCACCGTCGAAATGATACCGAAAACCGTAGTCGAAGTCGGCAACGTCGGCGTGGTCGTGTCGTACACCGGCGATGTGGGCGCGGACCTGTCGGGTGAGGAGTACAAGCACGGCGAGATGGTCAGCCAGGGCAGCCGTGGTGTCTGGAACACGCCACTACTACCGGGCAAGTATGCCTTCAATACCTATGCGGGTAAGGTGCTGATGGTCCCGACCACTAATATCATCTTGAAGTGGACGAAGGGCGAAGTTGGCGCGCATAGGCTAGATGAGAACCTTTCGGAAGTCTCACTGATTACGAAGGACGCCTTTGAGCCGTCGCTGCCGTTGTCAGTCGTCGTGCATATTGACTACCGACAGGCGCCGCTGGTCATCCAGCGCTTCGGCGATGTCAAGCGACTGGTTGAGCAAACGCTTGATCCAATGATCTCCGCGTACTTCAAAAACGTCGGACAAGTCAGGACCCTTATCCAGCTCATCCAGGAGCGCAGCGTCATTCAGTCACTGGCAGGCGAGCAGATGCGTGAGAAGTTTGCGCACTACAACCTGGAGCTGGAAGAGGTCTTGATTGGGACGCCATCTTCCTCGGCTGGCGACCAGAAGATTGAGCAAATCCTGACGCAGCTGCGGGCACGCCAAATTGCCGAGGAGCAGATCGAGACTTACGCGCGGCAGGAAAAAGCGGCGGTCAAAGAACGCGAACTGCGTGAGGCTGAGTCGCGCGCCCGCCAGCAGCAAGCGCTGACCGAGTCGGAAATCGGCATCACCGTCCAGGGCAACCAGGGTAAGGCCGATTACCAGCGCGCACTCCAGCAGGCGGCCACCATTCGGGCGCTCGCCGAGGCTGAGGCCGAGAAGGCTGCCCGCATCGGTATCGCCCAGGCGATCGCCATTGAAGAGCAGGTGCGCGCCTACGGTGGGCCGCAGTTCCAGGTCACACAGGACGTGATGAACCGCTTCGCTGAAGCGATTGAAAAGGCGGGGGTGAACGTTGTCCCGCAGGTGGTGGTCGGTGGTGGCGGCAGCGGCAATGGCACGACCAGCGGCGGCAATCTGATGGAGGGCTTGCTGGCGATGCTGCTGTCTGAGAAGATGGGCGTCGCCGTCAACGCCAATGGTGGCGGCAACGCTGCTCGCCCGGAAGTCGCGGCGATGCGTGAGCAGATCGTGCAGCGCTTGATGGCCGAGCAGCCGAAGGAAGCGCCTGCGATGCCGGCCACAGTGCCAACAACCCCGCTCAAGGCGAACGGCGCAACCTAGCGCAGGAGAGGCACAGACCGCCTCTTCCAATAGTTGAACTGATACTGCTACAGCCTCACAGGCTGTAGCAGTATTTGTTTTGCCCCTGGATTTTCCTGCCGAATACGCTGAACACATAGTGTCTCGCCTCCTTGAATC
>DASTRT010000058.1:0-2569 GCA_035761085.1 Methylophilaceae bacterium | reverse complement strand
GCGGAGAATACCGAACCCCACCATTGCCAGTATTCCGGTGCGCCGATCCAGTAGTAGTGGTGGCCGGTACCGATCAGGCCGGAGATCAGCGTCATGGTGATGATGACGTACAGCCACTTCTCCACCACTTCGCGGTCCACGCCCGTCACCTTGATCAGCACGAAGGCCAGGATTGCGCCGAGGATGAGTTCCCACACGCCTTCCACCCATAGATGCACGACCCACCACCAGTAGTACTTGTCCTTGACCAGGTTGTGCGGGTTATAGAAGGAGAACAGGAAGAACACGGCCAGCCCGATCAGGCCCAGCGTCAGCACCAGGCTGATGGCGGTTTTGCGGCCCTTGAGCACGGTCATCGAGATATTGAAGAGGAAGGACAGCGCTACCAGCACGATGCCGACCTTGGTGATCAGCGGCTGCTCGAGAAACTCGCGTCCCATGGTCGCCAGGATGTTGTTGCCTGTCATGGCGGCCAGCTTGGCATAGGGCACCAGCAGATAGCCGAGGATGGTCAGCACCCCTGCCGCCAGGAATACCCAGAAGGTGATCAGCGCAAGTTTTGGGCTGAACAGCTCTGTCTCGCTCTCTTCCGGCACCAGATAGTAGGACGCGCCCATGAAGCCGAACAGCAGCCACACAATCAAGAGGTTGGTGTGCACCATGCGGGCGATGTTGAAAGGGATGTAGGGAAACAGGAAGTCCCCAATCACATACTGCAGACCCATGATCAGGCCGAAGATGATCTGGCCGGTGAAGAGTCCGATGGCGGCGATGAAGTAGGGCTTCGCCACGGCCTGGGATTGATATTGCATTTTTTATCTCCTGAGTTGTTGTGACGAAATCAGCCTTCGATGTTGGGCGGCCACTTGGCGGTGTTGATTTCTGAGGCGTATTTGAGGAAGGCCACCAGGTCATCCAGCTCGGCGTCACTCAGGTGAAACTGGGGCATCTGCCTGCGCCCCGGGATTCCGGTCGGCTGCAGCTTGATCCAGGCCTTGATGAAGTCCGGCCCGCGCCGCTTGTAGACGTTGCCGAGTTCCGGCGCGAAGTAGGCGCCCTCCCCCAGCAGCGTGTGGCAACCGATACAGTTATTGGTCTCCCAGATCTTTTTCCCGCGAATCACTTCGGGTGTCAGGTTTTGGCTGTTGTCGCGCTTCGGTAGCGTGTAAGTGGTGTCTACCGTCAATGCGACGAACAGCAGGAAGAAAAACACCGATCCCCCGTAAAAGATATTGCGCGCCATTGATTTCGTGAATGCCGTGCTCATACATCCTCCTCTTGTTGTTGAGCCCATACTCGTATGGGCTTGAAAGCCGCTCTGGAGGTCATTCACCGCCAGATGCATTAAAGATTCATATTCAATGCATCTTCAATTTAGCACAGCAGTTTGGCTTAATCAATATAAAAAATACATCTTTTAAAAATCGGAGGAAGGAAAGATAAATAGCGGGAGAAAAAAATCCCGAACAGCCCGGTTGGATTGGCTGCCGGAATTCGTAGTGGAGGTAACGCAGCTCGCATCCTGACGGTGTGGACCCGCCGCCAGGGATGCGGGATGAGCTTGCTGCGTTAGTTGGCAGAATGCGGGAAATTAACCCGGTAAACCTTGACGTACATCAAGAACTCATCAATTTTGCCGATGATTCTCAAATTACGATCTTGGATAAAGACCAGGCCGCTAGCCTGTCGTTGACTCGGCGGGGCGCGGATAGAAAAGTATTTTCGACAATGGCTGCTCGTTGACCAGCAGGTCGGCCAGCGTGTATTTCGCCAATACGGCGAACAGCGCGGTTTGCGCTTCGCGCAGGATGCCTACCAGACTGCAGGTATTCTGGATGCAGCATGCGCCGTTGCCATCGAGACAAGCGAGCAGGCTGCCATCCCCTTCGGTCTGCCGGATCAGTTGCCCCAGATTGATGTCCTCAGGTTCGCGCGCCAGGCGCATGCCGCCACCCTTGCCGCGCACGGTCTCTATGTATCCGCGCTGTGCAAGCTGGTGCACGACTTTCATCAAGTGGTTTTCCGAAATGCCGTAAGCCTTGGCGATGTCGGAGATGGTCACCAGCCCATCGCGGCGCAGGCCCAGGTAGATCAGGACGCGCATGGTGTAATCGGTGAAAATGGTCAAATGCATAGGCTGCTTATAAAGATGTATTGTGAATGTTGTTTATACAAATTCATCGTGCTAGAGTATAGGTACATTCTACTTACATCTTTAAGGATGTCCATGAAAACCTGCGATGAAGTGACCTCGGCCCGCGAAATCAGGGTACGGGAAACGCTGTCAGGCATCATCGATCCCGAAATCGGGCTCAACATCGTGGATATCGGCCTGGTTTACGGCATAGAAGCGGACAGTCGGAATATACGCGTACGCATGACGATGACGTCACCTGCCTGCCCGATGGGCGAGATGCTGCTCGACGAAGTCCATGCCGGCCTCAGGCACGCCTATCCCGACATCGAGCCCGATATCGAGCTGGTATGGGAACCGCAATGGACGCCAGACATGATGAGCCCTGAGGCGAAAGCACTGCTGGGGTGGGAACATGCCTGAGCGCAAACCCTC
>DASTRT010000057.1:0-8911 GCA_035761085.1 Methylophilaceae bacterium | reverse complement strand
CACCAGCAGCCAGAGCCCGATCACGTTGGCCACGATATAACCGAAATCGATGTCCGACCACAGATTCATCGTGGAAACCATGCTGGCCATGAGCACGATGATGATGGTCAGGAAGGAAACCAGTCCGGCGAATTTGCCAAGCACGATCTCGGTCAGCGAGAGCGGGGCGCTGAATAGAAAGCTCAGTGTCTGCTGACGGCGCTCTTCACTGATGAGCCGCATGGAGAGCAGCGGCACCGCGAACAGCATGACGAAGGAGGCAATGCCGAACACGCTGCGGCCGACAAACTCGGTGACGCCGACGCGCTCTTCAGGGCGCATTATGCCCGACATGGTCTGGAAATACTGATCGATGCCGATCAGGAAAAACGTCCCCAAAACAAACTGCAGCAGGGCCAGAATGACCCAACCCATGGGCGACGCAAACAGGCTTTTTATTTCTTTCCTGGCGATATTGAAAATCATGACCGGATTACCTTACGTTTGAAAGCAGGCTTCAAGCAGCCAATTCGTGGAATGTGAGCTGGACGAAGACTTCCTCCAGCGTGGTTTGATCTGGGTTGATCTGGTAGAGACCCCAGCCATTGCTGACCGCCGCCTGGACGATGGCCTCTGCCGGCATTTGCCCTTCGGCATAGTGCACACGCAGCAGTCCTTCGGGTAGCGGATCCACACTGACCACACCGGGAATCTGCAGCAGCGCTTCGGTGGCCGGTGGAGAGCTCAGCCCCAGCACCAGCTTGTTGCCATGGCGCTGATGATGCAGCACATCGATCGGGCCGTTGAACACCAGCTTGCCCTTGTGGATGATCTGCACGTGGTCGCAGACCATTTCGACTTCGGGCAGGATGTGGGTGGAAAGGATGACGCTGTGTTCGCCGCCGAGCTCCTTGATCAGGGCACGGATATCGCGAATCTGGATCGGGTCGAGACCTACGGTGGGTTCGTCGAGAATGACGACCATGGGATTATGGATGATGGCTTGCGCGATACCGACGCGTTGCTGATAGCCTTTGGATAGATTTTCGATCAGGCGCTTGCCCATCTCGGTCAGGCCGCAGCGCTCCTTGGCTATCTGCACTGCCTTCCTGATATGGGCGCCCGAGACGCGGTGCAGCCGGGCTGCCATGGCGAGGTATTCATCGACGGTCAACTCGCGGTAGAGCGGAGGCTGTTCCGGCAGGTAGCCGATCAGTGCCTTGGCTTCCTTGGGGTTTTCGATGATATCGATGCCGCAGATACGGACACTTCCGGAGCTGGGAGCCAGGTTGCCCGTCAGCATTTTCATGGTGGTGGACTTGCCGGCACCATTCGGGCCCAGGAACCCGAGCACTTCACCTTTGTTGAGGGTAAAACTGACATCGCTGACTGCTTCACGCCCCCCATACAGGCGCGTCAGCGCACTTGCTTCAACAGTTGCTGTTTCCATAAGTTATTCGAATTGTTCCGGTTTAAGGGCTGCTAAGTTAAAAAATCGACCAATCACTGTCAAGTGACTCAGCCATTGCCCACGGTTTGGAGGGTAACGCTATTGGAAAGTTCGATTCAAAAAGCTATAGTCAGGCTTCATTATGGATGAACTCCCAGGCAGTGTCACGGACTAACCATTTATCGCAGCCCTTGGCCTGCAGCGGGATCAGAACATTTCGATTTATCAAAGCGGTACTTGCAATAACTTAAGGTAAACATGCCGATTCGTCAGACATTCAAGCTTGCCCTGGCGTGTGCCGCGCTGTCCGTAACAGCTAGCCACGTTGCCCTGGCCGACTCCACCCAATCCCCCTCCGCACCCCAGACCGAACTGACCAGTGATTTCGTCTACAAATACCTGATAGGGGAACTGGCCGGCCAGCGCGGTGACGTTGGCCTTGCCAGCAACCTGTTCCTGGATCTGGCAAAATCCAGCCGTGATCCGCGGCTGGCGGAGCGCGCAGCCAAGACGGCGGTATACGCCAACCAGCCCGGTCTCGCATTGCAGGCCGCCGATCTATGGGCAAAGCTCGATCCTAATTCGATAGAGGCCCAGCAGGCTGCTACCCAGTTGCTCATTGGCACTGGCAAGCTGGCCGAAGCCAAGCCGCACCTGGTGAAGTTGCTGCAGAAGGAAGATACCCGTGCCAACGGCTTCCTCTACCTGAACAGCCTGCTCGCCAAGTACCCGAACAAGGATGAAGTGCTGATGCTGGTGCAGGACCTCGCCGCTCCCTACCCCAACCTTGCCGAGGCCCATTTCACCATCGCCCATTCCGCCTGGGAAGCGGGCAAGACCGACCTCGCATTGAGCGAATTGGATACCGCGGAAAAGCTGCATCCCGGCTGGGAGATCGGCGCCCTGCTGCGCGGCCAGATCCTGCTTGCCAATTCGCCGGCCGACACGCTGACCTTCTACCGCAAGTTCCTGGAAAAACACCCGGATGCCAATGAAGTGCGGCTCACCATGGCGCGTCTGCTGGTCAACCAGAAGCGCTTCGAGGAAGCCAAGTTCGAATTCATGAAGCTGGTGGAAGCCTCACACGGCAACCCGGAAGTGCTGGTCGTCGTTGGGCTGCTGTCGCTGCAGGCCGGTAACTATGCGCAGGCTGAGAGCTATCTGCAGCAGGCGCTGCAGGCCGACTTCAAGGACAAGGATCAGATCTACCTGTACCTCGGCCAGATCGCCGAAAAGCAGAATCAGGACGAGCAGGCCATGACCTGGTACAAGAAGATCGAACCCGGCAGCGAGCGTTATCTCGACGCCCAGTTCGATATCGCCGGCATTATTGCCCGCACGCAGTCGGTAGATGCTGCGCTGGCCATGCTGGACAACCTGCAGGACCTCAGCCTCGACCAGATGGCTCCGGTCGTTCAGGCCAAGGCCAGTCTGCTCAACCAGGCCAAACGCTATCAGGAAGCCTATGACATGCTGGGCAAGGCCGTGGCCGAATACCCGAATACCCCGGAGATCATCTACGACTACGCCATGACGGCCGAGCGTTTACAGCATCTGGACGTCATGGAAACAGAGCTGCGCAAACTGATCCAGATGCGCCCGGACTTCGCCCAGGCCTACAATGCGCTGGGCTACACGCTGGCCGACCGCAACATCAACTTGGATGAAGCAGAAAAGCTGATTTCCAAGGCCCTGGCATTGCGCCCCAACGACCATTACATCCTCGATAGCATGGGCTGGGTGCAATACCGCCGGGGCGAGCTGGACAAGGCCGCAGACTACCTGCGCCGCGCCTACACCACTGAGACCGACCCGGAAATTGCCGCACACCTGGGCGAAGTTCTGTGGCAGCAGGGCAAGTACGACGAGGCCACCCAAACGCTCGACCAGGCTCTGCGGGAGCACCCGGAGAGCGAGGTGCTGATCAACGCCGCCAAAAAATTCAACAAGAAATAGCCCATGCGTGCCATCCAATGGCTGCAGATGGCCGCAGTGCTGAGCCTGGCGGGATGCGCTGCGATACAGCCGCAGGAGCCGGCGAGCGATGCGGCAACCCACCAGCGGCATCTCGAGAGTATCGCGAACATTCACCAGTTCAGTGTGCAGGGCCGTATCGGCGTGCAGACTGAAGGGCGCGGCTTTTCCGGCTCCACGCACTGGCAACACAGCGCCACCCAGGACAACATAGACCTCTTCTCTCCGCTGGGCGGCCAGGTAGCCAATATCCAGGCCACGCCCGAAAGCGTCGTGCTTGTCGATAGCGACGGCAAAACTTATCGGGCGCAGGATGCCGAAACCCTTACGCAAAAAACGCTGGGCTGGCGCCTGCCGATGAAAGGCCTGCCGGACTGGGTGCTCGGACGCCCGGCCCCCGGCAAGGTGGAAGATTCGCAGTGGGACAGGAATGGCCGCCTCACCCGCCTCAAACAACAGGGCTGGGATATTTCCTACGGCCAATACGTGGATAGCCAGGGTTACCAACTGCCGGGCAAGATCATGCTGGAGAGCCGCAAGCTCAACCTCAAGCTGGTGATCGAGCGCTGGGAGCTCCCGCAACTCAAGGATGCTGGCGCCAATGCAGGGCTTTGAACTAACCGATGATTTCGAGGCCTTCCCCGCACCGGCCAAGGTCAACCTGTTCCTTCACGTAACCGGACGGCGTGCCGACGGCTACCATCTGCTGCAGACCGTATTCCGGTTGCTGGACTTCGGTGACACGGTCTACATTCGCCGCCGCACCGACGGCATCATCCGCCGCGTGCAGGATATTCCCGACGTTCCCGAAGAAGAGGATCTTTGCATCCGCGCCGCGCGCCTGCTCAAGGAGCATAGCGGAAGCACGATGGGTGCGGACATCGCCCTGGAAAAACGCGTTCCCATGGGCGGCGGCCTTGGTGGCGGCAGTTCAGATGCCGCTAGCGTGCTGCTTGCGCTGAATCGCCTATGGAACCTGAAGCTGTCGCGCTCCACGCTACAGGCTCTGGCACTCAGGCTGGGTGCCGACGTGCCGGTTTTCGTCTTCGGCGAAAACGCCTGGGCCGAGGGTATCGGGGAAGCGCTCCAGCCTATTGCGCTCAAGCCTGCCTGGTACGTCGTCCTGACCCCGCCGGTGCATGTTTCCACGGCCCAAGTATTTGCCAGTGAAGAATTGACAAGGAACACGATTCCCACGACAATAGCGGCCTTTTCCGGGGAGCTCTCCGGAACGGGTTTGCCGGGCAGTCGGATGAAGAACGATCTTGAACCGGTGGTTTGCAGGCAATACCCCATGATCGCTTCCTGTCTTGATTGGCTCAACCAGTTTTCGCAGGCGCGCATGAGCGGTTCGGGCGCATCGGTTTTTGCCGAATTTGCTACCCGGGCCGAAGCAGAGTCTGTACTTGCAAAACTGGCGCAGGAAAATGCCAGAAGAATTAACGGCACGCCGATAGCGAGTTTCCTGGCGCAAGGGCTGGACAAGCACCCGCTGTATCACATGGCGGACTGACAGCAGGCAGGATAGTACAGCAGCAACATTAAATATTGGGGAGTCGCCAAGCTGGTTAAGGCACCGGATTTTGATTCCGGCATGCGAAGGTTCGAATCCTTCCTCCCCAGCCAGTATTTTCAGAAGAAGCGTGTCTCTTGCACGCTTTTTATTTTTGGTCGTTCAAGAACTATTTGCAAAGGGAACCGGGCTTGGCTAATGGCGAGATGATGGTGTTTACCGGCACTGCCAACCCAGAGCTGGCCAAGGAAGTCGTGGGCCATCTGGGCATCGGCCTGGGCCGCGCGACAGTCGGCCGTTTCAGCGATGGGGAAATCCTTATCGAGCTGCTGGAAAACGTGCGCGGCAAGGATGTCTTCATCCTGCAATCCACCTGCGCACCTACCAATGACAGCCTCATGGAAGTCATGGTCATGGTGGATGCCATCCGTCGCTCTTCCGCCGCCCGCATCACCGCCGCCATCCCCTACTTCGGTTATTCCCGCCAGGACAGGCGCCCGCGCTCCGCACGCGTGGCCATCACCGCCAAAGTCGTCGCCAACATGCTCACCAGCGCCGGTGTCAACCGACTGCTGACCATGGACCTGCACTCCGACCAGATCCAGGGCTTCTTCGATATTCCCGTAGACAACATCTACGGCACGCCCATCCTGCTGGCCGATTTGTGGAAGCGTGACTATCAGAACCTGGTCGTCGTTTCGCCCGATGTCGGCGGCGTGGTTCGTGCCCGTGCCGCAGCCAAGCAGCTGAATTCCGAACTGGCCATTATCGACAAGCGCCGGCCCAAGCCGAATGTCGCCAAGGTCATGAATATCATCGGCGATGTCAGCGGCCGTACCTGCGTCATCATGGACGACATGGTGGATACCGCCAACACGCTGTGCGAAGCCGCCGCAGCGCTCAAGGACAGCGGCGCAGAGAAAGTGGTCGCTTACTGTACGCACCCCGTATTGTCGGGCAATGCAATCGAACGCATCAGCAATTCCGAGCTCGATGAGCTGGTCGTTACCAACACCATTCCGCTGCGGCCTGACGCATTGGCCTGCAGCAAGATCCGCCAGCTCAGCACGGCTGAACTGCTGGCAGAAACCATCCGTCGCATCAGCAACGAAGATTCCGTCAGCTCGATGTTCATGGATTGAAAGTTTCGGCCCGAACTTTGGGCCATTAACCGGGATGCGCGAGCATCCTTACTGTTATCTGGTCGCGGGTAACAGTTAATTTAGGAGTAGTAAAATGCAAATCGAAATCAAGGCAAGCAAGCGCGAAGGCAAAGGTACGGGTGCGAGCCGCCGTCTCCGTCGCGCAGGCAGCGTGCCAGGTGTCGTATACGGCGCCGGCAAGGAAGCCGTTCCTGTGCAGTTCGACCAGAAGGCGCTGTTTCTGCAGTTCCGTCACGAAGCGTTCCATTCTTCCATCCTGACGCTGGACCTGGAAGGCAAGAAGGAACAAGTCCTGCTGCGTGACTATCAGATGCACCCCGTACGCAACAGCATTCAGCACATCGACTTCCAGCGTGTAAGCGCTACCGAGAAGATCCACGTCAAGGTACCGTTCCACTTCGTCAATGAAGAAAACGCCCCTGGCGTCAAGCTGGGCGGCGGCCTGGTCGGTCACATCCTGACCGAGGCAGAAGTGAGCTGCCTGCCCAAGGACCTGCCCGAGTTCATCGAAGTGGACCTGGCCAACCTGGATGTCGGCCACTCCATCCACCTGTCTGAGATCAAGGTTCCGGCAGGCGTCGAGTTCGTTCAACTCTCTCACGGCACGGATGCAGCGGTGGTTTCCATCGCCAAGCCACGTGGCGGTGCAGGTGAGGAAGAAGAGGCAGCTGAAACCGCAGCCGCAGAAGCTCCGGCAGCGGAACCTGCAGCCGAGTAATTCGGCCTCCGGCCATGATAATCGCGCGTTCTGGGCAACTGGAACGCGCGTTTTCATTTGAAGCGCTGACAGCATGAACCGCATCCAACTGATCGTCGGCCTCGGCAATCCCGGGCCGGAATACGAAGCCACGCGCCATAATGCCGGCTTCTGGTGGGTCGACCAGGTTGCCGAAGTGCTGGGCGCCCGGCTTTCGCAGGAAGCCAAGTTTCTTGGCCAGGCGGCCAAGGCACGTTCGTGCAGCTCGGATGTGTGGCTGCTCAAGCCTTCCACCTTCATGAACCGCAGCGGTCAATCGGTCGCAGCACTGGCCAACTTCTACAAGATTCCGCCTGAAGCCATCCTGGTGGTGCATGATGAGCTTGACCTGCCGCCCGGCACTGCCAAGATCAAGAAAGGCGGCGGCAACGGCGGCCATAACGGACTCAAGGATATTTCCGCCCATCTCGGTACCCAGGATTACTGGCGGCTGCGCTTGGGGATAGGTCATCCGGGCGACCGTAAAGCGGTGGTGAATTACGTACTGCATACGCCGTCGAAGGACGAGATGCAGCTGATCGAAGAAAGCATGGACGCAAGTGCAGCGCTGCTGCCCATGCTGACCGAAGGCCAGATGGAAGCAGCGATGCTGAAACTGCACACCAAGCCGAAGCAGGATTAGGCGCACGAAGCTCAGAACCCTCACCGATTCCTTCTGTAGTTGTTCGAGTACAAGGCTGCAAGGATGAAGAGACGAAGACAGTACAAGTAGTACGGCGAGGCGATGAAGACAAAGCCAACGCCGTAATCGAGCAAGCAGGAATGGATGAGTGCCTCAGAAATTCAGTGTTTCGGGATACGGCGCAAGGCGCACGAAGCGCAGAACACGAAGGCATATCAGGTAGATAGACGAGTGGGCGAGCATCGCGCAACGAAGCGAAGCGCCCGAAACATGAATTGATGAGGTACTCATAAGATGAAGTGTGGAATTGTTGGTCTCCCCAATGTCGGTAAGTCGACGCTTTTTAATGCGATCACTCGCGCCGGCATTGCTGCCGAAAATTACCCCTTCTGCACCATCGAGCCCAATGTCGGCATCGTCGAGGTGCCTGATCCGCGCCTGCAAGCGCTGAGCGAAATCGTCAATCCGCAGAAGATTCAACCCGCGATTGTCGAATTCGTCGACATCGCAGGCCTGGTCGCAGGCGCTTCCAAGGGTGAAGGCCTGGGCAACAAGTTCCTCGCCAACATCCGCGAAACCGACGCCATTGCCCACGTGGTGCGCTGCTTCGAGGATGGCAATGTCGTGCACGTCGCCGGCAAGGTAGACCCGCTGGCCGATATCGAAGTCATCAATACGGAACTCGCGCTGGCCGACATGGAAACGGTCGAAAAGACCCTGGCGCGTGAAGGCAAGAAAGCCAAGTCGGGCGACAAGGAAGCCATTGCGCTGTGCAATGTGCTGGAAAGAGCCCAGAAATGGCTAGATCAGGGCAGCCCGGTACGTACCATGGGTCTGGAGGCGGAAGAGCTGGCATTGCTCAAGCCACTGTGCCTGATTACCGTCAAGCCTGTGATGTACCTCGCCAACGTCAATGAAGACGGTTTCGAGAACAACGAGCTGCTGGCCAAGGTACAGGAGCTGGGCCAGAAAGAGAATGCCCCCGTCGTCGCCATTTGCGCCAAGATCGAGAGTGAAATCGCCGACCTGGAAGATGAAGACAAGGCCCTATTCCTCGATGAAATGGGTCTGGAAGAACCAGGCCTTAACCGCGTCATCCGCGCCGCCTACAAGCTGCTGGGGCTGGAAACTTACTTCACCGCCGGTGTAAAGGAAGTGCGCGCCTGGACGGTCCGCATCGGTTCAACCGCCCCGCAAGCTGCTGGCGTCATCCATACCGACTTCGAACGCGGCTTTATCCGCGCGGAAGTCATCAGCTTCGACGACTTCATCAAGCACAAGGGTGAGCAAGGCGCGAAGGAAGCTGGGCGTATGCGTCTCGAGGGCAAAACTTATATTGTCCAAGATGGCGATGTGATGCACCTCCTCTTTAACGTGTAAATCAGTCTTTCGGACGCATTGCTGCGTTGCGCGGTGCTCATAACCTCGCTGTACTCACTTGTACTATCTCGGC
>DASTRT010000056.1:0-3297 GCA_035761085.1 Methylophilaceae bacterium | reverse complement strand
CAGGAAGCCGGGGTCATAGGTGAAGACGCCATGCTTGCCCAGATTCTTGATGTCGATCACGTGCGGCCCTATCGTGCCTGTGAGTACAGGCAACTCTATGGGCGCACTGCCGTTATCGAATGTAAGTGTGACCTTGGTTGGCTTTTTCATGTCGTGATTAATGGCTATACAGGGCGCCCAAAATGCGCGGTCCTGCGGCACCGGTAACTTCGGGGAGATTGCCCGGCGCCATGTGTATGGTTTGTCGAGCTAGCCAGGCGAAGGCAGCAGCCTCTACCCAGGTGGCATTGATGCCAAGCTCATCGCTAGGCGCAATTTTCACAGGATGAAGCAGTTGCTGCAAGCGTTGGACAAGCAGGGCATTATAAGCCCCACCGCCACAAAGATATATTTCTTCTGTATCAGCACAGTAAAGCCTTACCGCATCGGCAATACTCTGCGCAGTCAGCTCCAGCAGGGTTCTTTGTACATCCATAGCCGCATAGTCCGCTTCCAGGTAGCGTTCCAGCCATGGCAGGTTGAAGAGATCACGCCCCGTGCTTTTGGGCGGTTCCTCGGCAAAGAAGGGGTGGGTCAGCAGTTTTTGCAGCAGGTCCGGGATTACAATTCCCGTCCCTGCCCAGCTGCCTGAGTCGTCAAATGGCTTACCCTGATGACGTTGAATCCAGGCATCGAGCAGCATGTTACCGGGTCCGGAATCGAAGCCTGTCACGGCGCCTTCAACTGGCATATAACTCAGATTGGCAATGCCGCCGATGTTGACCACAGTTCTAACAATCTGAGGGTGAGAAAAAGCTGCCTGATGAAACGCGGGGACGAGAGGAGCACCTTGCCCTCCCGCCGCGACATCCCGGCTGCGAAAATCTGCTACTACGTCAATACCTGTAAGCTCGGCGACCAGCGCCGAATTGCCAATCTGCAGGGTAAATCCCAAATCGGGACGATGTCGTATGGTCTGCCCATGACAGCCGATAGCCCGGATATGAGTAGCATTCAACCCGGCACGTTCGAGGAGCTCCAGTCCAGTCTGGGCATATAGCCTGGCAAGTGTATTACCTGTAACCGCCGCCTGCTCCAGCTCATTCTCCCTGCTGGTGTGCAGGTCTAAAAGCTGAGAGCGCAGCTCTGGGGAATAGGGGAGTGAATGGGTATGGACCAGCTTCGGCTTGTCCGGCCCGAACTCCACAATAGCGGCATCAACGCCATCAAGGCTCGTTCCGGACATCAAGCCAATGTAGAGCTCGCCTGTCACTGTCAATTCAAGGCAGCGAGATGGCTCACACTTAACAGATTAAGCTGGGCAACGAGAGCCTGGCTGTTTGCCAGGAACGCAGCCTTGTATTGGGCGGGCAGGGGCACTGCCATGGGAAGGGCTACCTTGAGCGGATCCTTGTGCTCGCCATTCACCAGGAATTCGTAATGCAGATGCGGGCCTGTTGCCAATCCCGTCATGCCAACATAACCGATGATGTCCCCTTGAGAGACCTTCAAGCCTGGATGCAGGCTGGCAGCAAAGCGCGACAAATGGCCATAGATAGTACTGATGCCGTTGTCGTGCTTCAATATGATGACGTTGCCGTAGCCGCCTTTTTTGCCGACGAAAGCTACCACGCCGTCAGCCGGGGCCTTGACGCGAGTGCCGATCGGCGCAGCATAGTCAACGCCCTTGTGCGCACGAATCCGTTGCAGGATCGGATGAAATCTCCCCAGGCTGAAGCCGGAGCTGATCCGGGTAAACTCGAGCGGCGAGCGTAGGAAGGACTTGTGCAGACTTTTGCCGTCAGGAGTGAAATAGCCGGATTTGCCGTCAGGACCGCGGTACAGCACGGCTTGGTAGGTCTTGCCCTGGTTCACGAATTCAGCGGCCAGCACTTGGCCGACTTTGACGAGATCGCCATTGTGGTAACTGGCTTCGTAGATGACGGAGAACCTGTCATCGCGCCGCAGGTCACGATAAAAGTCGATATCACTGGAGAAGATATCCGCGAGCTGAATGGCAATCTGATCGGGAATGCCGGCACTGTCGGTGGCTTCAAACAACGAGCTTTTGATGACGGCTGACTTATAGGCATTGTTGACGACGAGCTCTGGCTCAGCACTGTAAGCGCGATAACCAGTGGGCGTGCGCTCCACATTGAAGGCAGACGTGGAGCTAGTCTCATACTGCAGCTTGAGCAGTTCGCCGTCTTCAGTAGTTTGTGCCTGGATGCTATTGCCCGGGCGTAGATTGGAAGCAAGGTCGCTGGCGCTACGGTCGTAGCGCAGGAAGCTGATGGCTTCCTCATTACGGATATTGAGGCGCGAGAGCAGGCTATCCAGAGTATCGTCTCGGCGCACTTGATCCATCTGCCAGAAGTTTTCTGGCTGGTTCAGGGAGACATTATCTAGTGCGGGCAAGGCAACGTCTTCGATTACCGTGCTGACCGGAATGTCACGTGTCACCGTTTGTGGCGCGATACCAAAAGCTGCATAAATGCCGAACAAGGGAATGGTTGAAATGGCAATCAGCCACCGAAGGCCGAGCTTTCGTTCTGGAGATGAGCTGTTTTGCGCTAGAATGCGCCCTTTGAAGTCGGCCTTGTCCAACACCTGCAATACCTCTAAATCATGGATTTGAGGAAGAATGCTAACAGAAAACCTTACTCAGGTTAAAGGGAATATCCTTAATTTATTTAGGTAAATAACAATCTTGGATACGCAAATAGCAGAAGCATTGGCCTTGATAAAGCGCGGCAGCGAGGAGCTGCTTGTTGAGGCAGAGCTCGTTGAAAAGTTGAAGAAGGGGCAACCCCTGCGGGTGAAGGCTGGGTTCGATCCGACTGCCCCTGATCTTCATCTCGGACACACGGTGCTACTCAACAAGCTGCGGCAATTCCAGGAGCTGGGGCACAAGGTATTTTTCCTGATTGGCGACTTCACAGGCATGATTGGAGATCCGACTGGCAAGAGTGCGACTCGCCCGCCACTGACGGCAGAGGAGGTCCAGCAAAATGCTACTTCCTATAAGGAGCAGGTATTCAAGATTCTGAAGTCGGAGCTGACGGAGGTTGTGTTCAATTCCACCTGGATCAACAAGCTGGGGTCGGCCGGCATGCTTAAGCTTGCGGCCACGCATACCGTTGCCCGCATGCTCGAACGCGACGATTTCAGCAAGCGTTACAAGAACAACCAGCCGATTGCCATCCACGAATTCCTATACCCGTTGCTGCAGGGGTATGACTCGGTCGAGCTCAGGGCGGATGTTGAACTGGGCGGCACCGATCAGAAATTCAACCTGCTCATGGGGCGCGAATTGCA
>DASTRT010000055.1:0-4067 GCA_035761085.1 Methylophilaceae bacterium | reverse complement strand
ATGAACGAGCCGGGCACGCGGCCCGTATTGCACTGAACGAATGAATAACGACGAACTGCTGCGCCGCAGCCTGCAGGCGGTCTGGCACCCCTGCACGCAGATGAAATCGCACGAGGTGCTGCCGCTGATCCCGATCCAGCGCGGTGAGGGCGTGTGGCTGTACGATTTCGACGGTAACCGCTACCTGGATGCCGTCAGCTCCTGGTGGGTCAACCTGTTCGGCCACAACAATCCGCGCATCAAGGAAGCCATCCGGGCCCAGCTCGACCAGCTCGAGCATGTGATCCTGGCCGGCTTCACCCACGAGCCGGTGGTGCAGCTGTCGGAACGGCTCGGAGAGTTGACCGGGCTGGGGCATTGCTTCTATGCCTCGGACGGCGCCTCGGCGACCGAGATCGCCCTCAAGATGAGTTTCCATTACTGGCGCAATCTGGGGCTCGAGGACAAGAACCAGTTCATCAGCCTGCAGAACAGCTACCACGGCGAAACCCTGGGCGCGCTGGCAGTGACCGATGTCGCGCTGTTCAAGAGCACTTACGCCGGGCTGCTGCGTTCCAGTGTGCAGATGCCAACGCCCGACTGGCGCGATGCCGGCGATCTCACGGCCGAGCAATATGCACTGCAGTGCGCACAGGCACTGGAGGATTACCTGGCGGTGCATCACGAGTGCGTCGCCGCCTTCATCGTCGAGCCGCTGGTGCAATGCGCGGCCGGTATGGCGATGTACCATGCTTCCTACCTGCAACGTGCCCGCGAAATCTGTGACCGCTACCAGGTGCATCTGATCGCCGATGAAATCGCCGTGGGCTTTGGCCGTACCGGTACGCTATTCGCCTGCGAGCAGGCCGGCATCCGGCCGGATTTCCTGTGCCTGTCCAAGGGCATCAGCGGCGGTTACCTGCCGCTATCGGTCACGCTGATCACGGATGCGATTTACCAGGCCTTCTACGACGACAGCGTCACCCGCGGCTTTCTGCATTCTCACAGCTATACGGGGAATGCGCTGGCCTGCAGCGCGGCATTGGCCACGCTGGATATTTTCCAGCAGGAGAATGTGCTGGAAAGTAACCGCGGCAAGGCGGCGTATCTCAACCAAAGACTGCAGCCCCTGGCTGCACTGCCAGTACGTAACCTGCGCCATACCGGCATGATCTGGGCCTTCGAGGTGGAGACCGGTGAGCCGCAATTCGCGCAGAATTTCTACCGCGATGCGCTGCAGCAGGGCTTGCTGCTGCGGCCCATCGGCAATACCGTGTATTTCATGCCGCCCTACGTCATCAGCGAAGCCGAGCTGGACTATCTCACAGGTCAAACGCTGCAACTGCTGGAGCGGCATACCCGGCCATGATGTTGCACCGACTGTTGCTGCCCTGGCTCGCGGCCTTGCTGTGGGCGCTCCCCGCACACGCGGAGTTGCCGGTGCCGGTCAGTGAGGCGCTGTCGAGAGCCGGTATCCCGCAGGAAAACGTTGCCGTCTACGTGCAGCAGGTCGATAGCGCCCAGCCCCTCATCAGCCATTATGCCGATCAGGCCTATAGCCCAGCCTCGGTCATGAAGCTGCTGACCACCTATGCCGCCCTCGATATGCTGGGTCCGGCCTATCGGTGGCAGACCGAGGTGTTTCGCGACGGCCCGCTGCAGCACGGGGTGCTCGATGGCAATCTGATCATCAAGGGCCACGGCGATCCATATTTCCGAACCGAAGATTTCTGGCAGCTGCTGACCTATCTGCGCCAATCTGGCATCCGTCAGATCAATGGCAACCTGGTGCTAGACGACAGCTTTTTTGCCCCGCTGGCAGAGGACCCCGGGGCCTTCGACGGTGAGCCCTATCGTGCCTACAATGCGCTGCCGGATGCGCTGCTGGTCAATTTCAAGGCAACCAGTTTCCGGCTCGTGCCTGATAGCGATGGGCACAAGGTGAATATCTATCCCAACCCGGATGTGGCAGAAATCCAGGTGGATAACCGGCTCAAGCTCACCGAAGGGGGCTGCGGCGACTGGAAGCACAGGCTGCAGTATGCAGTGGAGCCGGTGGCGGAAGGGGACGGCAGCGCCAAGACGGATAGGGTGCGCATACATTTCACCGGTAGCTATGCCCAGGACTGCGGCGAAAAGGCGCTGGAGCTGAGTCTGCTCAATGATGGCGGCTATGCCTACAGCCTGTTCCGCAAGCTGTGGCAGGAGTTGGGCGGCACCTTCAACGGCGGCCTGCAACACGGCCCCATGCTGCAAGATGCAGTTTTGCTGGCGCAATATCAGAGTCCGCCGCTGGCGGAGATCGTGCGCAGCATCAACAAATACAGCAACAATCTCATGACGCGCCAACTGCTGCTAACGCTGGGCGCCGAATACAACGGCGTTCCTGGCACCGAAGCAGGTGGCGAAACCGCCATCCATCAATGGCTCAGCAACAAGCAGATGGATTTTCCCGAGCTGGTCATGGAAAACGGCTCCGGGCTGTCGCGTATCGCCCGCATCAGCGCGGCGCACCTGAGCTGGCTGCTGCTCGATGCCTACCGCAGCCCGGTGATGCCGGAGCTCATGTCGTCGCTGCCGATCCCGGCTGTGGACGGCACCCTGAAAAGCCGCCTCAAGGATAGTGGAGTGGCCGGGCGCGCCCATATCAAGACCGGCTCTCTCGAAGGGGTGCGCTCCATCGCCGGGTATGTGCTGGACCACGATGGCAGGCGCTGGGCCGTGGTATTCCTGGTCAATCACCCGCTGGCATGGAAGGCGGCCGATGCGCAGGATGCCCTGATCGACTGGGTCTATGATCATGATGAGACTGCAGGCCACGGTTCACCCCGGCATTGCTGCCACCATTGAGGCAGTAGCCCAGTGAGCGGTATATAATCGCGCTTCGTTTCCCCTTCCGGAGTTTTAGATGAAACTTTTGACCGTATTCGCCAGTGCGCTGCTGATGGCCTTGTTTGCCGTCGGCTGCACCGCAGATTCCGATAACGCCAGCCAGGAAAAAACCGCCATGAGCAAAAATGTGACCGAACTCCAGAAAATCGACCAGACCGTCGGCCAGGGCCGCGAAGCCGAACCGGGTCTCAACGTGACCGTGCATTACACCGGCTGGCTCTACGACCCCAGCAAGCCCGGTGGCAAGGGCGAGAAATTCGACAGCTCGCTGGACCGCGGCGAACCCTTTACCTTCCTGCTGGGCGGCCAACAGGTCATCCGCGGCTGGGATGAAGGCGTCGCCGGTATGAAGGTAGGTGGCAAGCGCACTCTGATCATCCCATCCGAGATGGGCTATGGCAGCCGTGGCGCGGGCGGTGTGATTCCACCAAACGCCACGCTGGTATTCGATGTTGAACTGTTGAGCATCCAGTGAAATCTCGCGTCAAGTGGATTGAAAATGTCTGCTTCATGGGCGAATCCGAGAGCGGCCATGCGGTCGTTCTCGATGGCGCTCCTGAAGCCGGCGGCCGCAATATCGGCATGCGCCCCATGGAGATGCTGCTGATCGGCATGGGCGCCTGCACGTCGTTCGACGTCGTGACCATACTCAAGAAAGCGCGCCAGCCCATCACCGACTGTGTGGCCGAGCTTGAAGCCGAGCGCGCCGCCGAAGTGCCCAAGGTGTTCACCAGGATCCATGTGCATTTCGTGGTAACCGGCCGCAATCTGAATGCCACCCAGGTCGAACGGGCGGTCAAGCTCTCGGCCGAGAAGTACTGCTCCGCTTCCATCATGCTGGGCAAGTCGGTGGAAATCACCCACGATTTCGAGATCGTCGAGGCGGCATGACAGAGCAGGCAAGACCTTCAGGAATGCTCGGCATGCGCCATGTGGCGCTGTTTGTCGAGGATCTGGAAGCCTGCCTGCATTTCTACGTGGACTTGCTGGGCATGCAGGTCGAGTGGAACCCTGACCCCGAGAATTACTATCTGACTTCGGGCAGCGACAATCTGGCGCTGCACCGAAGCGCAGGCAAGCCCGCCGAGAGCGGCCAGCGGCTGGACCACATCGGGTTCATCATCCGCCAGCCCCAAGAAGTGGATGCCTGGCATGACCATCTCGTCGGCAACGGCGTCAAAATTCTGCAGCCGCCG
>DASTRT010000054.1:0-5240 GCA_035761085.1 Methylophilaceae bacterium | reverse complement strand
ATGGAAAAACGGATCGAGCTGTGTGCCAGTTCGTCGGAACGGCCGAGCGCGCGCAGCACGTAGGAGGGCTCCAGGCTGGCCGATGTGCAGGCGGAACCGCTGGATACGGCGATGTCCTTGACCGCCATGATCAGCGATTCGCCCTCGACATAGTTGAAGCTCATGTTGAGGTTGTGCGGCACGCGGTGCTTGAGGTCGCCGTTCACGTAAACTTCATCGATTTCCTGCAGGCCGCTCAGCAGCTTGTCGCGCAGGCGGCGGATGCGGGCGTTTTCCAGCTCCATTTCCTCGCCGGCGATGCGGAAGGCTTCGCCCATGCCGACGATCTGGTGGGTGGGCAAGGTGCCCGAACGCTGGCCGCGCTCATGTCCACCGCCGTGCATCTGCGCTTCCAGGCGCACGCGCGGTTTACGGCGTACATACAGGGCACCGATGCCCTTTGGGCCATAGGTCTTGTGTGCCGAGAAGCTCATGAGGTCGACCGGCAGCTTTTCCAGGTCGATGGCGACCTTGCCCGTGGCTTGTGCGGCGTCCACATGGAAGATGATGCCTTTCTCGCGGCAGATGTTGCCGATGGTTTCGATATCCTGGATCACGCCGATTTCATTGTT
This sequence comes from Methylophilaceae bacterium, assembly GCA_035761085.1. GTDB lineage: Bacteria > Pseudomonadota > Gammaproteobacteria > Burkholderiales > Methylophilaceae > DASTRT01. The sequence goes on along the minus strand of DASTRT010000054.1, from coordinate 4,629 downwards.
GACCAGCATGACTGAGGCCAGGATGGTGTCAGGCCGGATCGCCGCCTTGAACTTATCGATATCGACGAGCCCATTTTCTTCGGGTTCGAGGAAGGTTGCCTCGAAGCCCTGGCGTTCCAGTTCGCGTACAGGGTCGATAACGGCCTTGTGCTCGGTCTGCACGGTGATGATGTGCTTGCCCTTGCCCGAGTAGAAGTGGGCCGCACCCTTGAGCGCGAGGTTGTCCGATTCGGTAGCGCCCGAGGTCCAGATGATTTCGCGCGGGTCGGCATTGACCAGTTTGGCGACTTCCTCGCGGGCATTTTCCACGGCCTTTTCCGCCACCCAGCCGAAGGAATGGCTGCGGGAAGCCGGGTTCCCGAAATGGGTAGTCAGGTAGGGAATCATCTTTTCCGCCACGCGGGGATCGACCGGCGTGGTGGCTGAGTAGTCCAGGTAGATCGGCGTATGTACAGTCATCTTCTTTCCTTGCTCTCAAATGCGACGGCCTACACGGCAATCGCGGTCAATCTCTTCAGTCGCAGCAGCTCGCCTTCAAGCGCTGCAAGAAATGCTTCAATCTGTGCTGACGTATTGTCCTTTCCAAGGCTCACGCGAACGGCGCCGCGCGCCAGGTCTTCCTCTACCCCCATGGCCAGCAGCACATGGCTGGGCTCGGTGCTGTCGCTGGAGCAGGCCGAGCCGCTGGCAACGGCGAAGCCCTTGCGATCCAGCGCCACCACCAGGGTTTCACCCTCCATGTCAGGGAAGGCGAAAAAGCTGGTATTGGGTAGGCGCTCCGACTGGCCGCCGAAGATCACGGCGCCCAGATTTTTAAGGCCTTGTTCCAGTTGGTCGCGCATGGCGCGCATTGCAGCTCTGCGTTGCTCCAGCTCGCGGCCCGCGAATTCGCAGGCCAGGCCGAAACCCACGATCGCAGCCACATTCTCCGTACCGCTGCGCAGGCCTTTTTCCTGGCCGCCGCCATAGATCAATGGCTGGATATCCACGCGCTTGTCCAGGATCAACGCGCCTGCGCCCTGAGGGCCGTAAATCTTGTGCGAGGACAGGCTCATGGCATTGACATTGAGCGCGGCGAAATCCACCGGCATCTTGCCCAGGGCCTGCACCGCATCCGTATGCATAAAAGCGCCGTGGCGTTTCACCGTTTCGGCGATCTCCACAATGTCCTGGATCACGCCGGTTTCATTGTTGGCCAGCATCACCGAAACCAGGCTGGTCGGTGCTGCCAGTACCTGATCCAGACTGTGGCGATTGATCTTGCCATCGGCATTGACGCCGATAACAGCAGTCTTCCAGCCGCGCAGCCGCATTGCCTGTACGGGACGGGAGATTGCCGGATGCTCGATAGCGCTATAGGCAATCTGGCCGGCTTCCGCACCGGCCGCCGCTGCGATGCCGGTGATCGCCATGTTGTCGGCTTCGGTACCGCCGCCGGTAAACACAACCTGCGTCGGATGTGCACCGACGGCAGCAGCCACTTGTTCGCGCGCATGATCGACGGCACTTCTGGCAGTGCGGCCGAAACTATGCCGGCTGGTGGCGTTGCCATGTTGCGCGTTGAGAAACGGCAGCATGACTTCCAGCACTCGCGCATCGAGCGCCGTGGTGCCGTTGTTGTCCATGAAAATGGCCGGGCTGCTCATCTTAGGCGACCGCGGGTTCCTTGGCCGGATGCAGCTCGCGGCGTCCGGTAAACAGGATTTTCTTGCCGTCGCGTTGCGAAGCGACGAGGTCGGCCAGCGACACGCCGGAAAGGTATTCGAGAATCTTGTTGTTCAGGCTGGACCATAGGTCATGCGTCATGCAGCGCCTGTCGTCGTGGCAGTTTTCCTTGCCGCCGCATTGGGTGGCGTCGATCAGCTCATCGACGGCCGCGATGATCTCCGAAACGGAGATGTCATGCGTATTCTTGGCGACGCGATAACCGCCCCCCGGGCCGCGTACGCTCTTGACCAGGCCGTTTCGGCGCAAGCGGCTGAATAGCTGCTCCAGGTAGGAGAGCGAAATGCCCTGGCGTTCGCTGATACCGGCCAGCGTCACGGGTTTGTCCTCGTCCTGCAGGGCAAGATCGAGCATGGCGGTGACGGCAAAACGGCCTTTGGTGGTTAATCGCATCGTTGTTTCCTAAAGTATTTCGGGTATGTCGGCAACCAGTCTGGACGCCGTTCACAGCACTTTATGAAAGGAGTCGAACTGTATAATACCTTATTGCTTTAGTCAACTATTTTATTGAGATGGTTCACATCGAAAGCCTTGCCGACTTCGGCATCGGTTTCAATGTCCACCCCAAGCTTGGCGAGCTGCTCGGTAAGCTGCTGCAGCTGCTGATCCTGCTTGGCAGCGTGGTCGAGCAGGGCGTGAATGGCCTTGGCCATGGGATCGTTCATGTCTTCGCTGACGGCGTAGGCAGAGAAGCCCATCTTCTGGGCCATCTGGTCGCGCTTCTCGGATTTTTCCTGGTCCAGGATGCGTGCGGGGATGCCGACGGCCGTCGCACCGGCAGGCACATCCTTGACCACCACGGCGTTGGAGCCGATCTTGGCTTCGGCGCCGATGGTGATCGGGCCCAGTACCTTGGCGCCGGCGCCGATGACCACGCCTCGTTCGAGGGTCGGATGGCGTTTGCCTTTCTTCCAGGAGGTGCCGCCCAGCGTCACGCCGTGATACAGCGTGCAATCGTCATTGATGACGGCGGTTTCCCCGATGACCACGCCCATGCCATGGTCGATGAATACGCGGTGACCGATCTGCGCACCGGGATGGATTTCGATGCCGGTCAGCCAGCGTGCGAGGTGCGAGCTGAAGCGTGCAAGCCAGCGCAGGCGGTTCTGCCACAACCAGTGCGAAAAGCGATGGGCAATGAGCGCATGCACGCCGGGATAGGTCGTGATGATCTCCCAGCGCGTACGGGCGGCCGGGTCGCGTTCGAAAACTACAGCGATATCTTCACTTAAATGTCTGAACATAAATAAAATCCCTTTTATGCGCGAATTGCGGCGTCGCGTGCTCGCTCATTCCTCGTCTATCCAACCGATATGCCATCGTCATTCGCTGCGCGGCTCCTGGCACTTCATCGCATAAAATGGATTTTAGTCTTTTGTTGGGGGATGTGGTTCATTTGTGTGCGTGAGGATGCCGCGCAGGATATTGACCTCTTCCTTTTCCGGGCGTGCGCGGGCATACAGGCGACGCAGCCGCTGCATGAGCCGGCCGGGCGCGATGGGGTTGAGAAAGCCGATATTGATCAGGGTCTCTTCCATGTGCTTGTAGAGCATTTCCAGGTCTTCGTTGCTGGCCAAGGGCTCTTCAGGGGGTTCGATGGGCATGCTGCCATCCAGCAGGGCCATGCGCAGCTCGTAGCACATGACCTGTACCGCGGCCGCCAGGTTGAGCGAGGAGAATGCCGGATCCGCGGGAATCATTGCCAGCAGCTGGCACAGGTCGAGTTCGGCGTTCGACAATCCGCTCATTTCCGTGCCGAAGACCAGCGCTACGGGTTGAGTGGTAGCAATCTGCGATGCCTGCCGGGCAGCTTCACGAACATCGACCAGTTCATGCGACAGCTGCCGCTTGCGCGCGCTGAGCCCGATCGCAAAGGCGCAGCCGGTCAACGCCTCGGCAAGCGTTTCGCAAACCCTGGCATGATCCAGCACATCCGTTGCGCCCGCAGCCAATGCTGTCGCTTCCTCATGCGGGAATTTCTTCGGCTGCACCAGGTAGAGATGCTGCAGTCCCATGGTCTTCATCGCACGCGCCGTCGAGCCGATATTGCCGGGATGGCTGGTCTGGCAGAGGACGATACGGAGGTTTTTGAGCAGATCGAGTTTGGAAGTCATGGGGTTAGGCATTAAAATAGCGCCTATTTTAACAGTTCTTTAAACCGCTCATTTTCATTGCTTAATGAGCCCACGGAAAACATATGCATCCCCTTCTGACCAACGCGGTAAAAGCCGCTCGCCGTGCCGGCGGTATTATCAATCGCGCTTCCCTGGATATCGGTGCGCTCAAGGTGCGCAGCAAGACCTACAATGACTTCGTCACTGAAGTCGACCACGCCGCAGAGGCAGCCATCATCGAAACGCTCAAGGATGCCTACCCGGATCACGGCTTTCTTGGCGAGGAGAGCGGCAACGACCGCATCGATGCCGATAACGTGTGGATCATCGATCCGCTCGACGGCACCACCAACTTTCTGCATGGTTTTCCGCAATACTGCATTTCCATCGCGCTGATGCAGAAGGGCCAGCTGACGCAGGCGGTGGTGTACGACCCCAACCGCAACGACCTGTTTACCGCCACGCGCGGCCGGGGCGCCTTCCTCAATGACAAGCGCATCCGCGTCAGCAAGCGCTCCAAGCTGCAGGAATCCATCATCGGCACCGGCTTCCCGTTTCGCGATTTCACCCATCTCGATGCCTACCTCGCCATGTTCAAGGATATGGTCAAGAAGACTTCCGGTGTGCGACGTCCTGGGGCCGCTGCATTGGACCTCGCCTACGTGGCTGCCGGCTGGTATGACGGCTTTTTCGAGATCGGCCTTTCCAAATGGGATGTTGCCGCGGGCGGTCTGCTGATCCAGGAAGCAGGCGGTATCGTCGGCGATTTCGAGGGCAATGAAAGCTGGCT
>DASTRT010000053.1:0-2417 GCA_035761085.1 Methylophilaceae bacterium | reverse complement strand
CCACGTGCTGCTGCACCCCAGCCCGGAACAGGAGCAGATCCTGTGGCATATCTGCCACGGGTGCTGGTTCCTGCGCGCCCTCCTGGTCAACGAACGCAATGACAATCGCAAGGAAAACCGCGAGCAAAAACTGAACGGTGTCGCCAAGCCGCATTACCTGAACCGGGCCGACCAATACAAAGCCATTCCTGGTTACGTCGCCAAATATCCTGATCAGCTCGGAGGCATCCATTCCCAGGTCTTGCAGAACGTCGCTGTGCGCATCGACGAAGGCACGAAGCGCTGGCTGGAGGCAGGACCCGGCGAGCAGGTGCGGCCACCCCACCACAAACGCCGCCGCAAATACCGCAGCTTTACCTTCCCGCAGTATGGCGCTGCCGTTAACCTGCATCATGGCGAACTGTATGCATCGGGTATCGGCAAGATCCCCGCCGACTGCTGGCGGAAACTGCGCGGGCTGCCGAAGACGGTGACCATCAAGTTCAAGAACGGCAAGTGGTGGGCGATCATTACCTGCGCCATCCAGGCCAAGGACATCTACAAGCCCATGCAGGCGGTTGCACACCTGCCGGATGGCTCGGGGGATCCGGGGCTGGAAACGTTGCTGACGGATATCGAGGGTACCCAGTACGATCCGCCCAGGGCCTGGCATGACTACCGGGATCAACTGGCGCACGAGCTCCGCCAGATGTCGCGCAAGTTCAGGGCGCGCGAAGAGCAGTGGAAGGAAGACAACATCGACTGGATCGCCCAGGGGGTGGAACCGAAGGAGAGCTTACGGAAGTATCCCTATTCGCAGCGGCTGCAGGAGCAGATCCGGCGGGTGGCGAAACTCTATACCAAGGTCAGTAATATCCGGGAGTATTACCACCGCAAGCTGGCAGTGATCATCGATGCCACCTTCCGGCTGTTTGGCATTGAGGAGCATGGGCTGAAGTTCATGATCCGCAACCGGCGGCAGGCGAAGTCGGCATCCGACCGGGCCATCGGCAAGATGAAAAAGGCGGTGCAGTCCAGGATCGGGCTGCGCTATGTCCAAGTGCCGAACAAGGGGCCGGACGGGCGGGGCAACTCGCAGGTGTGCGTGTGCGGGGCGGACGTGCCCAAGAAACTGGGTGACCGGGTGCATGAATGCCCGGTGTGCGGGCTAAAAGCCGACCGGGATCATGTAGCGGCCAATGTGGGCAATGCCCATACCTTTGGCTTTGTCAGTGTAAGTTTGAGCAGTAGCATGCAAAAGGCGGCCGGGCAGGCCGTCCGACGTGGAGGTTCCGAAGTTCCTGCGGGCGCAAGCTGTGGGGGCGAGTTGCAGTGCGGTGTGGCTGCAGCTTCGGAGGGACCGCAACCGGCTGCGCCGAAGAAACGTCAATCTCGTGTGGATTCTGAGGACGACAGAGTGTGGGTGCGAAAGCTACCAGACCAGGCAAAACCCGGAGACGGTGCGGCGGCGCGAGCCGCAGTACCCCGGAAAGGGGCGGAGCGGCATCATCGCCGCCGAACCCATTCCCGCCGTGCGCCGAAACCCGTCCAGTGCGGCACCGCCGCCAGATGAAGCCCATCCCCTTTTAGGGGATGTGGAGAATGTCACCGAGCGCTCGTTATCACTGAACCTAGTGCCTTCCCCATCGAGAAATAAGTCCTGGGTGGACAGACGGAAACACGTGAAGCATAGGGGCTTTCATCTTTGCAGGATGAAAACTGGAGGTGCCTGGGCAAATGCCCTACCGGCAGGATCGAAAGGGACGCTGAAAAACAGAAGTACATCACTATTACCGCGCTTCGCTTATGGAAACGTGCAGGCGGTTTATTTCGCCCGCCCTGGCTTTGCTTTTTTACTGTTCGAATTGAATACGACCGCGGCACGAATGAGCGCTTTAAACGCCTCCGCGTCGACCACTTCCCCCTCCAGGATGTCAATTGCCCGCCGGACATTCCCGTCGAGACTTGAGTTGAAGAGGCTGGCCGGATCATCCAGCGCAGCTCCTTTGGCGAAGGTCAGCTTGACTTTGGTTCGATAAGACTCGCCCGTGCAGAGGATCCCGTCATGCGACCATACGGGCGTATCCCTCCATTTCCATTCTTCCACAACGTCCGGGTCTGCCTCCTTGATAAGTGCGCGCATCCGGCCCAATGCCTCTCCGCGCCAGTCTCTGAGCTCTTCGATTCTTTTGTCTATCAGCGCGGAGGCCGACTGGTCCCCGGGTAAGCCCGTCTTTGGCATAATTTCTCCCTTACGCAAGGTGCTCGGTCAAGCAGTAGCCGCTATCGACCGCCATGGTACGCATTAATCAGGGGAATCTCAACTTCTGCCTGGCTGCACTGAGGCGGTTTTTGACTTGCATGCGGGCAGATTCCGGACCGGCCCATGTGCAGCCGGCGGGTGGTTTCAGGGAGGAATTGCGTAGCGCCATGCTTCA
>DASTRT010000052.1:0-14308 GCA_035761085.1 Methylophilaceae bacterium | reverse complement strand
TCTGAAGTATTAGTAACATCCAAAGGTTGGTAAAAACCAAAAGCAAGATTGCTCAAGGTTGCGTTAATTGTAGTAACAACGGCTACAGGCGAAAAATTAAAAAGAGTACATTGCAAACTTGTACCTGAATTTACACAACTTCCGTTAGCGGCAGGACTAACAGTTGCGCCTGAGTATGTTGCGCCTGGATCGCCTACAGGAAGAAGCCCACCTGTATTTCCAGCGCTGCCTACATAGGAAGCAGTAGTAGGATTGGAGAAAGTAGCCGGAAAAGGATAAGCCCCCCACTGACTTTTATATGTAGTTAAATAATTTTTTATTTCTCGTAACACTCTTTTTTCAAGCAACGGGAAGACATCATCCGGTTCGATAGTTATCAATTGATCGTTGAAGCCAGTCGTAGCAGTCGCAGTTACAAAATTCACATCTCCATTGCTATTGTCCCCTTCTAAGTAATCGGAAACATTTGGCGGATTAGAGGAAGTAGGAGAAGTTCTGGTCTGCCCGGATAAGGGATTGCCAGGAGAAAAGATCACGGCTATCGCCGAATTTGCTGTTCCATTCATCCCTAGAGTAGGCGTAGTGTCACTATTGATCACAGACGCACTTTTATTGAAAGCAGGGGAAAGTGCATACCAAAGCTTATCTTTATTTCCATCCCGCAAATCACCAAGGTTGAGTGATTTCCACGCTAAACGCTTCGGAATATAGGATGTGCTGCAGCTGCTAGTTTGTTGCCCTTCTGTAGTACCACCGATTACGCTCGTATCTTCACCACAAGGAAAACGTCCTGGTTTGTCCACTCCCGACGCTGTATACGTCAAGGCATAACTGATTACTGCGTCCCTGGCAGTCTTCATGCTGGTGTTGCTATCAGCGTTATTTAGCAAAGACGAATTCGATAGCGATCTAACTATCACGCCGGTGATAACCAAACTAATTAGAAATAGCAATAAAACAAGAGATAAACCACGCTGCGTATTGCTACACGAGGAATAACTTTGCTTTTGGTGTCTAAGGCTTCTCACCCGGTACAGCTCCGATGGTCCCTGATTGCGCTGCATTTGGGTGAGCGGTTCCGATATTGCTTTCGGAAACAGTACCCGTTTCAGGGTCGTACACCTGGCCAGCCTTCAGCTTGAGGTTTTTGCCCAGGCTGGGCACCTTGATCTGAACCTGGTTCCCCTCTTTTGGCAGCTTGCCGATTTCCATATCACCGCTGCTGGAGTTTTCCTGCACCGGTTTTTCGTTGACCCAGACCGTGCCTTTCTGCCCGTCGCTGCGCTTCACATACCCCTGCACCGAGATTTCAGGTGGCGTAGTAGGTGCTTGTTCGATCACCGCTTCCGGCTGTTCGACATTGACTGTCTCAATCTTACGCGTCTCGCGCAAATGATCGAGTGTGGCGCGTTCGGCCGGTGTGGTAAACAGGCGACCGAATGATTCAGCACCCGAAGCAAGGGCCGGCAACAACATAATCAGGAGCAGAGCATATCTCATGGCTTGGTCGCCTGCGGTTCACGCAGCGTGAGCCAATCCAGCTCGCAGTTGGCGCGCAGATTGGGCGTGAGATTGGCAGTATTGATCGGCCCCACACGGGTGATTTCGCAATCCCGGACGATAAATGGTGTGGTTTCCTGGGCGTCGAGGCCATTGAGCAGCGTGAGCAGGTCGCCCTCGTGCAGCATGGCAAGCTCGAGCTTCATGACCGACCGGTTGAGGGTGAACGGCGCCACGTTGAGCGCAAATGACGGCTTGTACTCTTCCTGCGTGCTGATGGTGTAGTTGATGCCGAACAGCTTGCTCTGCTGATGCACATTGCGCAGCCCATCCACCCATTCGATGCGCCTTTCCTCGCCGATAAAACCATCTTCGATCAGCTTGCGGTAAAGCGGCAGGTACTTGGTGATGATCTCCTTTTCCTGGCCTGACGACTCATAACGCTGCCTGGCTTGGTTCAACTGCTGCTGCTGGGTCTGCATCGCCTGTTCGTTCTTGCTTTTCATGTTTTCGGCAAAGCCCACCAGCAGCGTGGCAAGAATCAACACCACGCCCAGCGCGATGATGGGATAGCGTAGCTTCCTGAAATCCTGACCACTGATATTCATCTGGCGGCGGCCTGCTGTCGTTTCAGGATGATCTTAAGCTTGAACAGGGCTGGTGCCTGCTGCGCGGTGCGCTCTTCGGCTGTGCTGCCTTGCAGGCTGGTGAACGAGCTCACATTCACCGGCTCCTGCAGAATGGTAACCTGCTCGACTTCCGGATTCGTTCTGAGCTTTTCCACCAGGCGGTTCACGCTCTCAAGCGCAGCCCGGTAATCTCCCGTGAAGCCGCGAATTTCGCCATTGATGAAGGCCACCTGGTACAAACCGGTAGGATCTGGCGTAAATCCTCCTGATTGCGACTGGCTTGAGACTGAAGCTGGCGCCGCTGCTCCGGCATTCTGTTCGTTATCCTTGACCGACGTATCATTGGTCCTCAGCCAATGAATCCGGTCGATCTGGATTTCCGGCGCATTTTCGATCGCCGCACTGACCACCTGCATCAGCCGCTCGGGGGTTCTCACATAATCCATAATAGCCTCATGCACCTCTACCGCCTGCTTGAGATCATTACTGGGAATGGGCGTGGAGGGAAAGTCCTTGGCGACTTCGCTGTAGAGGTTTTCCTGTGCCCGGGTCTGCGCAGTCAACTGCTCAGTGCTTGCCTGGTAATCGAAGCTTTCTTTCAGGTATAACCCTGTCAGCACTAGCCCGGCCAGCAAAATAATCCCCGTAGTCAAATAAATGCCATTGCGGATGAAATTGAGCTGCGAATTCTTGATCTGTTTGGATGGTGCAAGGTTATCAGGCACATTGCCTATAGCCAGCAGGTGCATGTGCAGCAACTCGGGATTGACCGCGAGCAAACCAGGATCGAGTCTGAGGCTGCGTGCAAATGCCGCAAGATCGATACGGCTGCACTCCACACCGTTTTCCTGCTCGATCAGCCGTGCGAGCTGCTCATTGCTCGAATCCAGCGACGGCAACACGACATTCAGCGCTGTTTCACGCGTGATATAGCGTTGGCTGATCAGGTATAGCCGGGCCTTTTCGGTTTCCGTGACATAAACATAGGCCACCTTGTTTTCCGCATCCGGCGGGATTGGGGCCAGCCGGCTGACCCGCAGCCGGCCATTGTGCAGATAGGTCTGGCGTAATCCGGAGCTCAGCCTTTCCGTCAGCAGAATGTGCGGCGCCATCAACTTCAAGCGGCGCACGATCACCTGGCTCACCATTGGCAACAGGTAAACTCCTACCAGCGGCGCTTGCTGTTCCTCAATGGCTTGCATCCAGGGCTGGATGAGCTCGGTATTGTTCAGCGCGATAAAAAGGAAACGATCGTCCTTGCGCTTCTCTTTTTCCCGATTGATGAAATGGGCAGCACGGTAGATGGTGCCGCGATAGATCTGGTTGAGTTTGCGCTCTACCATCTCGCGGCGAGCGTTGCCGCTTGTGTGAGGCAAGGTCTCCAGCCGGAAATCTTCCTCCACATCATCGGCCAGCAGGTAAAGCGGAGTATTTGATTGGGCCTGCAAAAACTGCCGAAAATCCTCATGTCCCTGTGCCTCATTCTGGAACACCTGGTAAGACAGCAGTTTACCCATGCGCCAAATGCCGGCAGTCAGGCGATTGCTGGTGGCGCAGAGGACGATCTTAGCGAGCATGGCGGTCAGCGAATCCGAAAGTCTTGTTCATGATCAGAGCTTGAGCTTGCTGAAGGAATCGTACACCGGCCCCAGCACCGAGAACATGATAAATGCGAGTATGCCGCCCAGGATAACCGTCAGCGCCGGCTCCAGCAGCTTGAGCATCTTCTCGATCGATTCATTCACATCGCGATCATAGAAATAGCTGATTTTCAGCAGGGACTGATCCAGCGCGCCGGTATTCTCTCCCACGCGTATCATGCGCACCACCAGCGGCGGAAACAGGCCGGCATTCTGGAAGCTTTCGCTCATGCTGTCACCCGCATTGATCTGCTGATGTGCGCGATTCAGCGCGCTCGCCACCGCCTTGTTGCCAACGATGTCTTCACAGGTTTTGATGGCATCGAGAATGGGAATACCGGTCTGGTACATCAAGGCAAAATAGCGTGCAAATCGCGCCAGTATGATTTTCTGCAGAATATCGCCTGTCACCGGCACCCGCAGCTTGATGTAATCGAAGCGATAGCGCATTTCCGGACTCTGCCGGATCATCAGCACGATCAGCGCCGCCAGCAGAAATGGCAGCGAAAAGATGAGCCACCAGTAGTTGACGAACATTTTCGAGATGAACATCAGCACCTTGGTCTGTGTCGGCAGCTCCTGTCCCATGTTGGTCAGGAAGCTGGTCATCTGCGGCACCAGGAACATCATGAGAAAGGTCACAGCGCCGATAACCACGAATAGCACAAACAGCGGATAGGTCAACAGACGCTTGGTCTGTGAAACGAGTTCGTCCTGCCACTTGAAGGTATCCGCCAGGTTCTGGAACACCTCCGGCAGCCTGCCGGTCTGCTCACCTGCCCGCACCAGACTGACGAAGATATTGCTGAAAACGGCAGGGTACTGTGCCAGCGCCTGGGACAGCATCTTGCCGCCCTCGACTTCTGACACCAGCGCGCCGATCACCTTGCGGAAATGCGGATTTACGCTGCTATCCCGCAGGTCTGCCAGACCTTCGAGCAGGGGCACACCGGCGCTGGTCAGTTGCTCGAGCTGGAAGCAGAACATCATGAGGTCTTTCAGCGATACCTTGCGGCTACTGAAGACGTTGGCGCTTTTCTGCGCCTGACGAAAGGTAATGAGGCTTAAGCCGATACGCTCGAGCCGCAGCTCAAGGTCGATTTCGTTCTGCGCATCCATCTGCCCCTGCGCCGGATGACCAACCTGATCGACCGCCTTGTAGTTATAGGTTGGCATGGATTCGTTAACCCATCCGGTTGGTCAGGTCAATCACCCGCATGACTTCCGCCAGGCTGGTGTAGCCCTCGTTGATACGGCGCACGCCGTCTTCCGCCAGGGTGATGAATCCCTTTTCGTGCGCCATGTCCCGGATTTCGTCCACTGGTGAGCGCCGGGCGATCAGCGCATCCATATCGCTGTCGATGCGTAACAGCTCCATGATCGCCATACGTCCGCGGAAACCCGTGTAGTTGCATCGCTTGCAGCCGGTGTGGCGGAATATCTGCAGGTCTTCGCGCGGCTTCGCGCCTAGCAACTTGCGCTCTTCGTCATTCGGTGAATAGGCTTCCTTGCAGTGCGGGCACAGCACGCGTACCAGCCGCTGGGCGACGACACCAATGATATTGCCGGCCATGATGTCCGGGGAAATGCCGATATCCAGCAGGCGCGGGAAAGTGCCGAGCGCGGAATTGGTATGCAGCGTGCTGAATACCTGGTGGCCGGTCATGGCCGCACGGAATGCCATGGTAGCGGTATCCGAGTCGCGGATTTCGCCGACCAGGATGATGTCCGGGTCCTGCCGCATTATGGAGCGAATGCCGTTGGCGAAATCCACCTTGTTGACTTCAGCGACCGAGGTTTGCCGCATCATGGCAACCGGATATTCCACCGGATCTTCCAGAGTCATAATGTTGACCGACTCGGTATTCTGGAAGGTCAGCAGGGAATACAGTGTGGTGGTCTTGCCGCTGCCGGTCGGGCCGGTGACGATCATGATGCCTTCCGGCCGCGTCATCATGAGCTTGAGTTCTTCCAGCGTCTCCGGCCGCAGACTCATGCGCTCCAGCGGAATGATCGATTTCTCGCGGTCGAGCACACGCAGCACGATATTTTCGCCATGGATGGTGGGATGACTCGCCACCCGAAAGTCGATGGGGCGCCCCACCAGCGTGATATTCAGGCGGCCGTCCTGCGGCGAGCGCGTTTCGGCGATATCCATGCCGCTGATGACCTTGAGTCGGACCGCAATACCTGGCCAATAGGTTTTGTGCAGGCTGCGGATCTGCTGCAGCACGCCGTCGATTCTGTAACGCACGCGTAGAAAGGCGTATTCCGGCTCGAAGTGGATATCCGAAGCGCCGCGCTTCACGGCATCCATAAGCAGCGCACCAACCAGCCGCACCACTGGCTGGGTATATTCGTCGCCGCCCGCCTGCAGACTCTGGTAATCGATCTCGCCGGTTTCAATCTCGCGCAGGATGCCATCCACCGACAGCTCGTAGCCATAAAACTGATCGATGTATTCCTCAAGCTGGGCTTCGGCAGCCAGCACCGGCTTGACCTGGACCTGCCCGCCAAGCATGGCGCGCAGCTGGTCCAGAGCAACCACATTGAACATGTCGGCCATGGCCACCACCAGCACGCGCAGCGGTTCTTCGAAAGCGATGGGCAGCAGATGATAACGGCGGGCGAAATCCTCCGGCACCATCTTCAGGGCATCGGAATCGGCAATGACGGTGGAGAGATCTACGCTTTCCTGACCAATGGTGTGTGCGACCAGATCGCGCACCATGGCTTCGGTGACAAACCCCAGACGCACGAGCTGGCGGCCGAGCGGAATATTATTCTGCTCCTGCTCCATCAGCGCGATGCGCAGCTGATCCTGACTGATCAGGCCCTGCTGCACCATGAGCTCGCCCAGGCGCAATTTCCGCCTTTGTTCAGCCATGCGAGGTCGCCCTGTAGAAAGTCAGCATTTGTTGGTCGTCTTTTTCTTTATTGCTTAACTATTTATCAGATTCGGGAGCCCGAAACAAGGCAGGACGGGCATTTGAAAGGATCTATTGCAGCTGCAATATCCTGGACTCGAGCTGAGCGCGATCAATGTTCGCGCTGCCGGATGTCGGCATCAATTCCAGCGCCTGCCTGTAATATTGCAGCGCCAATGAGCTCTTGCCCAGATGGTCCAGGCTGATCGCCAGGTTGAATGCATAATCTGCATTGGCAGGCGCAAAATGGTATGCCTGGAAATAAGCCTGCTGCGCCTGGGGCCAATCGGTACGCTGCGCATACAAACTACCCAGTGCAGCATACAGGTAAGCGGCCTCAGGTTTCTGCGTCAACAAGTTCTTGATATGCGATTCAGCAGCAACCGGGTCGGCTTGCGCCAGCCCGCTGACCATTGCAGCCTGGGCGATCGTATTACGAGGATCCACTTCCAGCACCTTGCCGTACCATCCCGCCGCATCTGGCATACGCCCTTCCTTTAAGGCAATCGCAGCCATGCCCAGCAACGCATCCATATTGCGCACATCTGTGCGCAGGACCTGCTGGTAATGCAACTTGGTGAGCGCAAAGTCCTCTGCCATATACGCCTTGTAGCCGGCCTCCAGATCAGGATTCACGCCAACGACTACAGGGTTGCGGGTAATTTTCACGGCGGCGCCCTCGGGTTTGGCCACTGGCGCACCCATTACTACTTCCTCTGAAGGTTTGGGTGCTGTTTTTTGAATTGGAGCAACGACAGGGGCCTTTTCTGCAGGCTCGGTTTTTAAAGCAGCTTCGCTCGCGCCTGTTTCCGTCTTGGGCGCTGCTGCCGAACCACTCGCTGCTGTATTGCCGTTCGGTTGAGGCGCTTGAGGGCTGACTGCGCCGTCCGCTTCTGATATGACTGGTTGTTGCGGCACGGCTGTAGTAGCTGGCTGTGGCTGGACATGCGGCCGCGGCAGCGGCATGACAGGCTGGTTCAGGGAATCGATATAGCTATATAACTGCATGCCGATCAGCAACAAAAGCAGCAAGCTCACTGCGCCGATCAGCAGCAGCTTTTTGGAGCCTGTGCCATTCGATTTAGGCTGCTTCGCGCTGAATACACCAGCTGCCGCTTGCTGCTGCGCAGGGCGCGGATCAGCTCGGAGCGTAGGCTCTACCCTTTGCGGTGAGCCGTCATCCAGCCGTTGCCCGGAATCCCGCGGCTCAAGGGATAGTTCGCTCATGGATGCACCGATGCTGCCATCCGCCGTTTTTTCTTCTTCCGCCTTCTGCAGCGCTTTAATTAATAGACTCATCCAGAGTTTTTTCCTGCAGCTGTGGTGTGGGCAGGAACTGCTGATAAGTTTTCAGTTCGTCGCTCTCCAGGCTGGCGTGGGGAATGACCGTCGGTCTCAGAAAGATCACCAGCTCGGTCTTCCGCGCACCGTCGTTCTGCCCGGTGAAAACCTTTCCGATTACCGGAATGTTGCTCAGGCCTGGGACCTTGTCAGTATTGTTCCGGATCTCATCCTGCATCAGCCCCCCGAGTACAGCAGTATTGCCACTGTTGACCTGCAGCATGGACTCCATTTCGCGAACCTGAATCTGCGGCACAAGACTGGCAACCGTGAGGTTCGGATTTGGGTCCTGGACAAAACTCAATACCCGCGAAATGGTCGGCCGGACATTCAGATTCACGTTGCCATTGTCATTGATCTGCGGAGTCACGCTCATGACTACACCGACTGGCACGGTATTCGGCGTGGTGGTGACGGTAGATAACACCCCACCGCCTACGGAACCCTGGGATTGCTGCGCCTGCACAGTAAAGTAGACAAGATTATCCACCACCTTGAGTACCGCAGTCTGGTTGTTCAGCACCATGAGTTTCGGGCTGGACAACACCTTGGTATCCCCAAACTGCTGCAATAGATTGATGGCGGACGAGAAATCTCTGCCGGAGTTGATGTAACCGGCGATGAGGCCCGTGTTTTTCTGGGCACCGAAAACATCGGTACTGCGAGTGGTAAACGTGCCGGTCGTATTATTGAAAGTGGCACCTGGTCCAAGCGATTGGGAGAAAACAAAGCCGTTTATTCCCGCTGCAAGTCGAGACCAATCGATGCCTACCTGATAGACATCGCTCAGCTGGACTTCCACGATCGTCGCCTCGATCAGGACCTGCCGTCTGGCGCTATCCATCACCTTGTCCAGAAATTCCTGGATTTTCTGATGCTGCCGGTTGGTTGCACGCACACTGATGACGCCCGTTTCCGGATTGGCAATCACGTTAGCGGCAAACAGGGTCTTGAATTCAGCGCGCGCTTCTTCGCGCTCCTTGGCGACATCGGCGGAGGTTGGAGCAGCGGCCGCAGCACCAGGCGCTGCAGGAGTGGCTGCACCGGCGGTGGCGGCAGGCGAAGCCGGCTGATCCATACCGGCTGTGCGGCTGATGATCACCTCTTTGTCAGTCTCTGCCAGAATATCCTTGATATTTTGTATCAGGGTTTCCCAGAAATGGTTCTGGGCCACGGTGTTGACGGCTGTTCTGGAGCTGTTGCTGGACCCCGTACCTGAACTGCTCGTAGTGGTTGTCGTACCCCCTCCACTGCCGGTAGAAGCGCTTTGCCCCGTGCTGGATATCTCGGCAGCTGCGCCGATGAAACCCTTGGTGTCCCGCGCCATATTCACGTAATCCACCTTGTAGGTGCGCAACACCGGCTGGTCAGGAGCGATGGTCAGAACATTGCCTTCCATCTTATAGGTCAGATCTACCTGCTTGGCCAGCCGTTCCAGGATGGCTGGCAAAGTCTGGTCTACTGCATTGAGGGTGACACGGCCCTGAATGGCAGGGTTGATATCGATGTTGAGCTTGCTCTCGCGTGCCAACGCAAACAGGATTTCCTTGACCGGCACCTCGTTCACCACCACGCTGTAAGTCTGCTCCTTGGGCTTGGGCTTTGGGGGCGGCACATAGGCTTGGGTGACAACAGGCGCAGGGATATTGGCGGAAGCGGGAGCTTTCTGACTTTTGATATCGCTGACGTCGATATGACCGTTTGAAGGCGGCACCTGTGATTCGTGGGCGCATCCTGCCAATGCAACTGCAAACAATATAATCCAGCTGTTTTTCATGCCCCTAAACCCGCTCCCCGGAAGCCGCCTAGCATACTTATCTCATACTGCCTATTAATGTGCAAGAGTAACTTATTGAAGTTACTTTGTTTCTTTCATTATACCTGCCGCCGAACGCAATTTCGGCTGGTTCGCCTGCAATGATCTTGGCAATTGCCGCCGGGCTTGCGCGGCTGCATTCCAGTTGGGATAGCTGCCGTATGTCACGATCATGAAGGGCCGCCCGCCTTCCGTGGTGCGGAACAGATAGATTTTATCCAGGTTGAGCTGGCGGCCCAATGCTGAAAGCTGCCCCTCCATCTGCTGATCGTCATTGCCGCCCATCAGTTGCACCGTCACCGTGGATTCCGGGCTTTGCTTGAGCCAGGCCTGCCCGGCATCCAGCCGCTGTTGCAACAGGCTTTGAGTTGTCTGCTCGTTCTGTGCCGCAGGCGTAACTGCTGCAGCTTCAACTGTATGGGCAGGAGTCGAACTGGCTACGGAAGAGGCTGCCACGGGCAATGCAGGGGCCGGCTCAGGTGATGCTGCCTTGATTGGTTCGGCAGATTGCGCCTGAGCAACTGGCATAGCCGCAGGCGCAGCTGTCATCGGTGCTTCCGCGGTCGGCTTAATCATAACTGGCGGCTGATGCGCGGTATTGTCTATGGTTACCGGTGGGTGAGAACCCATGGAGAGACCATACGCAAGATATCCCAACCCCACGCCCGCAAGCAGCACGATGGCCATGCCGGCATACCAGCCGTAATGGGATTTCTGCTTGGCCTGCGCAGCGCCGAATTCACTATCGCGAATCGCCGCCCGGACTTGCTTGGTCGTGACCTGGTATACATTCTCTGAAAACGCCGCGAGCAGTGCCTTGTCTGCCAGGATATTGACGCGTCGTACCAGGCCTTCTGCTGAACGGGAAAGCTTGCGGATGGCGGACGGGGTAAACAGATGTGGCCCGAAATAGCCGGCGGCACGAAGCCGGAATATGAGGTATTCGCCGGTTTCCTTTTCGGTTAGCGGACCCAGACTGAAGCTGTGGGTGATACGTTCCCGCAATTGACGGATATGGCTTTGATTGAGGTTTGTATCCAGCTCAGGCTGGCCGAACAGCACGATCTGCAGCAGCTTGTCGTTCTTGGTCTCGAGGTTGGACAGGAGTCGTATCTCTTCCAGGGTCGCCAGTGGCATACCCTGTGCCTCCTCGACGAAAATCACTACCTGCTTGCCCTCAGCATGGCGCTTCAGCAGATAGGTCTGCAGCACCTGCATCACCTGCAGACGGTCGGCATTCTTGGGCAACTTGAGCTGCAGCTCGAAGGCGATGGCATGCAGGACATCTTCGGGAGCTACGCTGGGATTCGCCAGGTAGATGCTTTCCACTTTCTCTGGCAGCAGGGTTTGCAGCATGCGGCACAACATGGTCTTGCCGCTACCGACTTCACCGACGACCTTGATGATGCCTTCGCCACTGTCGATGGCGTATATGAGCGCATCCAACACCGCGCCGCGGTTGCCGCCGGAAAAGAAAAACTCGGTATTGGGGGTGATTTTGAAGGGCGGCTGCTTGAGACCGAAATGGGCGTAATACATCGGGCTATCCGCGCTTATTCCTTGAATTCTTCCTGCAACTGGATCCGGCTGTACAAGGTTGTGCGGTTGATGCCAAGCAGCTTGGCCGCTTGGCTCAGGTTACCGTGGGTGATTTTAAGCGCCTCATTGACATAGGCCTTTTCCCAGCACTTCAGCACATAGTCGAGATTGATGTTCGCCTGCGACTGCAAATGCTTGTGGGCATGCTGCGCCAGCGCGTTTTCATCCGACATGAGGGGGAGATCCGTCGCCGTCAGTTGCTGAACCAGATCCAGCTCAGACGCCAGCTGTTCATCCGTGATTGTCTGGCCGGCATACTTGGCGATAAGGCGGATGATGATGTTGCGCAACTCGCGCACATTTCCGGGGAAGTGGTAATCCAGCCAGCGCTGCTTGGCGCGGTCGTCGAAGCGGAATGGCTTCTGCCCCGTTTCGCGCGCGTAGAAATCGCTGAAATGCTCGAGCAGCAGGTAGCAGTCGTCCTCCAGCTCACGCAATGGCGGCACTCGAATGGCGAACACGCTCAGACGATGGTAGAGATCGATGCGGAAACCACCGGCGCGCACTTCATCGCGCAAATCGCGGTTGGTGGCGGCGACGATACGTGCCTTGCTTCGCCTCGTTTGGGTTTCGCCGATACGCTGATATTCGCCGTTTTCCAGCACACGCAGCAGCTTGGCTTGCAGCTCAATCGGCAACTCCCCGATTTCATCCAGGAACAGCGTACCCTCGCCGGCATCCTCAAAATAACCGGTATGTGAGCTGCCGGCGCCAGTAAATGCCCCCTTGCCATGGCCGAATAGAATGGACTCCGCCAGCATGGGGGAAATCGCGGCACAGTTGACGGACAAATAGGGTTGGCGCGAGCGCTGGCTCAGCCGGTGCAGGCAGTTGGCCACCAGCTCCTTGCCGCTGCCGGATTCGCCCTCGATGAGGACCGGGAATGGTGCATCAGCAAACTGGCTGATTTGGGTTCGTAATGTTTGCATGGGCAGGCTGTTGCCCAGCAGCCCGCAATTCAGCTGCTCATCGCGACTTTCGCCAAGCTCGGCGTCCTGCAGCTTGAGGGCATTTTCCAGCAGGATGTGCAGCCGCTCGACATCGCACGGTTTTGGAATGAAATCGACCGCGCCCAGTGCCAGCGCGTGCTTAACGTTGGCATCCTCGTTCTGGCCGGACAGCACCAGGATTTTCATGGTCGGCGAATGCGCCAGTAACTCGCCGATCATCTTGAAGCCTTCGTCAGGCTTATGCGGCACCGGAGGCAAGCCGAGATCCACCAACGCCAGTGAAGGCGGAGCCTCCAGCTGGCGCATCAGGCTTTTTGCCTGCGTCCTCGATTCAGCAACATAAACATCGAAATGCTTTCCAAGCACATAATGCAATGTGTCGGTGATCAACGGGTCGTCGTCGATAATGATGAGGATGGGAAGTTGTGCGGCCATCAGATTGGCTTTCGTATTATGCGGCGCACGCCAGAAATTCTTGTAATTTCATGGCGCTACTATAGCCGCAAAGGACGGGGGCAGCAACCAAACGGCATGATGATCAGAGGGGAATGGGGTGGCTGATCGGGCTCGAACCGACGACAACCGGAATCACAATCCGGGGCTCTACCAACTGAGCTACAGCCACCGCTGAAACTGCCAGAACTGGCCTGCCCGACAGGAATCGAACCTGTAACCCCCAGCTTAGAAGGCTGGTGCTCTATCCGATTGAGCTACGGGCAGATTGTCGGGCAATCAAGAAACAACAGAGAAAACTGGTCGGGGTGGAGAGATTCGAACTCCCGACATCCTGCTCCCAAAGCAGGCGCGCTACCAGGCTACGCTACACCCCGAGGGCGGAGAATATAGCTTAAACGCTGCACCCGGTCAATTCTAATATTCCCGCATTGCCTGTTAAAATTAGCGCTTTTATTCTTTTCCCTTAATTCATGACCGCGCAGATTATCAACGGCAAGGCCATCGCCGATACCTTATTGAATGAGGTCAAATCCAGGATTGAGTTCCGAACGGCCCAGGGCAAACGCAGTCCCACCCTCGCGGTTATCCTGCTGGGCGCGGATCCCGCCTCCCATATCTACGTCCGCAACAAGCGCCTCGCATGCGAAAAAGTGGGCATTCGCTCACTCTCCTACGATCTGCCGGCCACTACCACACAAACCGACCTGCTATCGCTGATCGACAAGCTCAATGCAGATAGTGAGGTGGATGGCATTCTCGTGCAGGCACCGCTGCCGGACCACATTCAACCGGAACGCGTTATCGAGCAGATCAGCCCGGCGAAAGACGTTGACGGTTTTCACCCTTACAACATCGGTCGTCTGACTGTCCGCCAACCCATGCTGCGCTCCTGCACGCCTTATGGCGTCATCAAGATGCTGCAATCGGTCGGCATCGAACTGCTGGGCATGGATGCCGTCGTCGTCGGCGTTTCTAATCACGTCGGCCGCCCTATGGCCATGGAACTGCTGCTAGCCGGCTGCACCGTCACCAGCTGTCATCGGCATACCAAGGATTTGGCAGGCATGGTGGCACGTGCAAATCTGGTCGTCGTGGCCGCCGGCAAAGCCAAGCTGGTCAAGGGCGAATGGATCAAACCTGGCGGAGTGGTGGTGGACATCGGTATTTCCCGATTGCCGGATGGGTCCTTGAGTGGCGATGTGGACTTTGCCGTAGCCAAGGAACGTGCCGGCTGGATCACTCCTGTACCTGGCGGCGTAGGTCCAATGACCGTAGCCACGCTAATGGAAAACACCCTGCTGGCACAGGTCTTGAGCGAGTCCTGTTCTGCCTGAATACAGCCTTTTTTCGGCGTCTTTACTTCTTTTGCACGCGCGAAGCAATCAGTGTAAACTTGCGCGTTCCCATTTTTTCTGTTAATTGCAGATAGCTTAACAAGGCGACCGATGAC
>DASTRT010000051.1:0-2285 GCA_035761085.1 Methylophilaceae bacterium | reverse complement strand
CTTGCGGATGGCGGCGGGCGTGTAGCCGCGCCTGCGCATGCCGGCGAGGGTGGGCATGCGGGGGTCGTCCCAGCCTTCGACGTGCCGCTCGTCGACCAACTGCTTCAGCTTGCGCTTGCTGGTGATGACGTAGCTCAGGTTGAGCCGGCCGAACTCGTACTGCTTCGGCAACGGGTGTGCGAGCAGGCCACCTTCGGCCAGCCTTTCCAGCAGCCAGTCGTAGAACGGCCGCTGGTCTTCGAACTCGAGCGTGCAGATCGAGTGAGTGATGCGCTCCAGCGCGTCCTCGATCGGGTGGGCGTAGGTGTACATCGGGTAGATGCACCACTTGTCGCCGGTGTTGTGGTGGGTAGCGTGCTTGATGCGGTAGATGGCCGGGTCGCGCATGTTGATGTTGGGCGAGGCCATGTCGATCTTGGCGCGCAAAATCATTGCGCCGTCCGGGTGCTTGCCGTCGCGCATCTCGCGGAAACGGGCGAGGTTTTCCTCGACGGAGCGGTCGCGGAAAGGCGAATTCCTGCCGGGCTCGGTTAACGTCCCCCGGTTCACGCGCATCTCTTCGGCGCTTTGCTCATCCACATAGGCATGGCCGGATTCGATGAGGCTCTCGGCTGCGCGATACATGAAATCGAAGTAGTTGCTGGCGTAGTAGAGGTTGTTATCACCGAAGCCTTCCCAACTGAAGCCCAGCCAGTGCACCGAATCCTTGATGGAATCGACGTATTCCTGTTCCTCTTTCTCAGGGTTGGTGTCGTCGAAGCGCAGGTGACACACGCCATCGTAATCGCGCGCCAGGCCGAAATTCAGGCAGATGGATTTGGCATGGCCGATGTGCAGGTAGCCATTCGGTTCCGGCGGGAAGCGCGTACGAATTTTCGCAGGATCGGGCTCGCCCTTGGCCTGGACCGCGGCATCACCGGGATGATGTGCCCAGTGACGGCCGGCGTAGGTGCCGTGTGCGAGGTCGCGCTCGACGATCTGGCGGATGAAATTGGAAGTGAATGGAGCTGCTTTGTCGGACATGGTATCGGCTTCAATTGAATTGCAGGCATTTTACACTTTCCCGCGCCGCTCTCCCTAGCCTTGGCCGCGCGCGAGATGCAGGCTGAAGCATATGCTAATATCGTCGAGCCTCATGAATAACCTGACCTTTCCCATTCTGCGCCTGTTAGCCGACGGCCGTTTCCAATCCGGCGAGGAGATCGCGCGGCATTTCGGCGTAACGCGCGCCACGGTGTGGAACGCGCTCAAGGATGCCGAGGCGATGGGCGTACAGCTTTTTTCCGTGCGTGGCCGCGGCTACCGGCTGCCAGAGCCGATTCAGCTCTTGGAGCACGACAGCGTGCTGGCCGCCATCGGCGAGCAGCGAACCTGGTTCAACCTCGAACTGCACGATCACCTGGAATCGACCAACAGCTACCTCATGAAGCAGGCAAGCAGCGGTTGCGCCCATGCGACTTGCGTTGCCGCTTCGCTGCAGACCAGGGGACGCGGCCGGCGCGGAAGGACCTGGCAGGCCGGTTTGGGCGCGAGTCTGACGTTTTCGCTGTTGTGGAGATTTCAGTCCGGCGCCGCTGCGCTTTCCGGCCTGAGCCTGGCGGTGGGCGTGGCCCTGATCCGTACCCTGCACGCCATTGACGTCACCCAGGCCAAGCTCAAGTGGCCCAATGACGTGCTGGTGGATCAGCATAAACTGGCCGGCATCCTCATCGAGCTGCAGGGCGACATGGAAGGCCCGAGCGCTGCCGTGATCGGCATCGGCCTCAACCTGCGCCTGCCGCAGCACGTGAAGCGGCACATCGATCAGGCGGCGACCGACTTGCAGAGCCTCATGCGTACGCCGCCCAATCCGAGTGAATTGCTGGGCCTGCTGCTACGGCACCTGGCGGAGGTGCTCAACGAATTTGAAAACAATGGCTTTGCCCGGCTGCGCGAAGAATGGATCGGACATCACGCCTACCACCATCAGCCTGTGCTGATGCTGCTGCCGGATGGGCGTCAAGCGCACGGCACTGTGGTGGATGTGGCGCCGGATGGCGTGCTGCTGGTGGAAACCGGCTCCGGCATACAACGTTTTTCGGCGGGGGAAATCAGCCTGCGGAGCGGGGCCGAATGATACTCACGATAGACGCTGGCAATAGCCGCACCAAATGGGGCGTATTCGACAAAGCGGGCGAACTGCAGGCGAATGGCGTCATTCCGAATTCCGTGCTGTCCGGTTTGAACAGGCCTGTGGAATGGGATGGCTGCAACCGCGTCGTCATTTCCAACGTGGCGGGCGAGGG
>DASTRT010000050.1:0-3745 GCA_035761085.1 Methylophilaceae bacterium | reverse complement strand
AGAAGGTTCAGGTGTTGCCGGAAAGCTTCGTTGCCCCTTATCTCACCATCCTCAACCTGCGCGTTTTGGGGAGAATCCGGCGCAGGCATTTGCTGCTTACACCGGGCGGGGTGGATATGGAAGCCTTCCGCCAGCTACGGGTATGGTTACGCTGGGGAAATCAGACATCCAGCGGCGTCGCTGCCGAAGAGGCCTGAACGGGCTTGCGCCTGCGCATAACCCTCCGCAAAAACTCGGCGAGTTCCTTCAGCGGATGACGTGGCATGTAGGCACCGATGAACAGCAATCCGGCCAGGCTTGCCAGTACCCAGCTCAGGTCATAGGCGGCCGCATCGCGTCGTGCCGGCTTCTGCTGTTTCATCGCCCTCAGCACGGATTGCAGATTGTCGCCGCGGACATAATCGCCATGCACTTCTTTCGACAGCGATTTCAGGTATTCCTCATCCAGCTTGGAAAGGTAACGGTCATTCTCGGCCGCCGCCACGTTGTCGTCTCGCACGCCGATATTGGCTTCTGAAATCTGGGCGATCCCCGGCTGCATGGCAAAGCTTTCACCCGACCAGTAGCCGATGAGCTGGTTTTTTTCGTCCAGCTTGGGAATGGGCGCACCCTTTTCACCGCCGATACCGACGAACAGCCAGCCATTGCCGCCCTGGAAGTTGGTCAGGTCCTCTGTATTGAAGGCGTGCAGTTTTGGCGCTTCCTCGCCATCCGTGAAGTAGACGACCTGCGCCGGTTCAGGAAAACTGCGGATTACGCGTGCCAGCGACAGCATGCTCGCGCGGATGCGGCTGTTGCCGGACCAGCCGGTACGCCAGTCCAGATGGTCGATGGTGTCCTGGATGGCAGCAAAGTTGCTGCAGACTTCGATGGGTGTATACAAGGCCGCGACACTGACACCGGCAAACAGGCCGATGCTCACATTGGTGCCGCACGGCATGGAGCTGACAATCTGATGCAGCATGTCCTGCATGTAGGTCATGCGGGTTACTTCCTTGCCATGCAATTCCATGTCAACCACGTTCATGCTCTGCGAGATGTCGGCTACGATCAGGTAACTGTAGATGTCGCGCTTGATCGGTACCGTAGGCTTGAAGATGGCGGCCACCAGCAGCAGGAAGGCGGCCATTAGCAGGACGGTGTCCTTGCGGTGGCGAAGGTAGCTGAGAATTTTGTGCATATGATTAACCTAGGGCAGGCCGACCGGAATGTTGCCCATAATGAGCCCCGGCGTATCCGATTCGCCCACGCCAGGGGTAGGCGTGGCAGGCAGCATGGTCAGCACGCGGTCCAGGTTGTGTTTGGCGTCCCAATGGCTGTTGTCGAACTTGAGCGATTGCACATAAGCGCTCTTTGCCTGGCGCAGCAGGTACTCGGTTTCATCCTTTACTGTCATGTTGGTGCCGTTGATGGCCAGCCCACGCAGGAAAAACATGTTGCCCAGGTTGTATTGGATGGCGGAGCGCTGATCCAAATTGGCCTTGGGCAGCAGCTGGGTGAATAGCAGGGTGGACTCCTTGTAGCGTTCATTCTTGGCCAGCCAGTAGGCAGTGTCGAACTTGGCCTCGAAGCTTTCGACATGGGTCTTGGGCGTTTCTGCATTCAGCACGGCCTTGTTGAAGGCGCGTATATTGCGGATGCGGTTGAGCTCATAAAGCGCGCCGCCACCGCTCAGAATGGCCAGCCCCACCAGCAGAAGCGTCAGTCGTCTGACGTTCAG
Source organism: Methylophilaceae bacterium (assembly GCA_035761085.1). GTDB lineage: Bacteria > Pseudomonadota > Gammaproteobacteria > Burkholderiales > Methylophilaceae > DASTRT01. The sequence continues at coordinate 2,025 of DASTRT010000050.1, read as the reverse complement.
CAGTTTGAATAGTTTTAGTGCCACGTTCTAACCTCCAGATATTTCACGCCCAGCAGCAGGCCGACCATGACCGCCGCCACGGCAAAGCAGATGCCGGAGAAATCGCGCCCAGGAATCTGCTCCAGGTAACGAATCGGTTTCTTCTCACGGCGGTTGATGTCGTTCATCGCCGCTTCCAGGGATTTCGGATCCTCCGCCTCATAAGCCTGGAAAGGCGTACGCAGCGTCTTGAAGAACTCGTGCAGCTCGATTTCCGGCGGCAGTGCGGCGTCCTCGGGCGGCTTGTAGTCCTTGTCGAAAATACTGATACCGCCGGGCTGACGCAGCACAATCCAGTAAAGGCTCAAGTGCATGCGGTCGAACCAGTCGCGGATCTTCTGCTGGGTGTCGGCGGGAATGCGGCCGGCGCCATCCGACAGCAGGATGACCGCGCGCGAGCCGGAATCCGGCACCTTGTCGAATAGACCGGCAGCACTGGTGAGGCCACTGCCGATATTGGTCTGGAACAGCGCATTGCCGGCGGTGGCGCGCACGGCAGCGAGAATGGCTTCACGATTATCCGACAGCGGCAGCACATACATGGCTGAGTTGCTGAAGGAGATCATGCCGAACATGTCGTTATGCCGTGATTTGACGAAATCGGTCAGCAGCCGGCTGGCAGCGACCGACTTGGTTTCCCCGACGTGTGCCCCGGTGCTGCCGGAAAACGGGTCATCCATACTGGCGCTACGGTCCAGTACCAGGGCAATCTGGGCACCGATACCGATGCGCTCGATCTGCTGTTGATGGCTGTGCGGATCGGCCAGGCCGAGAATGATGAAAAGCAGGGCAAGCACGGCCAGCGCCTTGAGCATGAAGCTGACCAGCTCGGACAGCGGGTCGCGCGGCAGCATCTGCAGCCAGGAATAGTTGCGGCTGTGGGCGCGCTGCAGCACGAGCGGCAGGGCAGAGAGCGGCAAGAGCCAGAGAACCCAGGGCGTTGAAAAACTCATAGTGTGAAACTCATTTCATGAGCGGATCGCGGTGACGCGTGGTTGCTCATTCCTTGCCAGTTGATAGGTCAGCATCTTCTGCATTCGCTTTTCTACCGTGCCGGATTCAGCCCGCGCTCGCAGTCGCGGCAATGCCGGCAGAAGGTGCGCAGCCAGTCCAGCGGTTGGGCACCGGCCTCGTGCGCTGCATGCGGTGCGAAGAAGACGTGGCGCGACAGCCCAAAGAACTTTTCCAGCTCGTTACGCATGGGCTGGAAGGCTGGTTTGCGCGCCAGGAATTCGTCCAGGGTATCGCTGAAGACGCTCTGGCCGGCGGTCTTGTTCAAGGCGGCATGAACCTGTGAGACAGCCGTTTGCAGGTTGAGGTCGTCGGCATGGCGACGCAGGCGGCTTACCTGGCGATAGGCCCTGGCGAAAGGCCCGCCCATGCGCGGCAGCCAGGCATAGCGGCCGAAGATATAGAGCAGTCCGAGCAGGGAGAGCGCTAGGATAACCACTAGTACCCTGGTACGCTGGATTGCCTCGTCATCCTTGAGCAGCAGCGGGCCACGGAACGGGCTCATGTCATTTTCCACCTTGACGGAGCCATAGACGGAAATCGGCGAAATGGCGAACTGCCAGCTCGGGATACGGTACTGCACCAGCTCCTTGCCGTTCTGCAGCTTGACGATTTCGGCCGGCAGGTTGGCTGGCTTGGCCACCACATTGTTGGTGAATACCTGGTAGGCCATATGCAACGTATGTGTGGTGCTGTCCTTGTGATCTTCCACCGTGTGTTTGATGCTGCTCAGTTCGATGCCGATGATCTGGCCCTTGTAGCGGCGCTGGTAGCCGACGATGGGTAGCGAGGTGTCGAGCAGTTTGTAGGGCTTCTTGATGTCGAGAATGATCGTCCGTTCCAGAATGTCGCCCACGGTATAGCCGACATCGCGTTGCGGGTTGATTTCGGTCAGCGTGACGACGCCATCCTTGATGCTGGGCAGCTCAGCGTCCATGTCGCCGGCGGCAAACAGCGGCAGGCTCAACAGCAGCA
>DASTRT010000049.1:0-2761 GCA_035761085.1 Methylophilaceae bacterium | reverse complement strand
ACCTTTATCAACCAGATCGGGGAGATTTGACGATGAAGAAGCTGCTCGTTTTTGTACCTGTATTTTTCCTGGGCTTTCTGGGTACGGCACATGCGGAATTTTCCTACAACCTCAAACAACAGGGATATCAGGCCAAGGTGGCGCAAGGCGGTAGCCCGTGGGACCCGGACGGTACGTACTTTGATCCTGTACCGGTCGAGGAGATTTCCAACAGCTACCTCACATTCAGTGGCAACGCCGCGATGGTTTTCGATTATGACTACCTCAGCCCCAGTTCATGTTGCAGCCTGAGCATGGGCAATCAGGGCAGCTTTACCGTCCAGTTCGACCAACCAGTCAAAAGCGTGGGCCTGGATATTATTCCGGTACACCCGGGATATGCATCAGCCTTTGAAGACCTCTACGACAATGCCACCGTCTCTGCCGTTTACCGTAACAACGAAGGAGACATCGTCGGCCAGAGCAGCATCACGGCCAGTTGGCTTGGCTCGTTCGAATATGGAGACTGGCGATGGAACAATGCCTACAATGGCCATGAAAGCGCTTTTGGCGTAACAAACATCAACGGCTTCAGTGAGGTCACCTTCAGTGTTGATGGAGGAGATGCCGGCTTCCTGTTCAAAGGCATGCCTTACTACGGCCCGCTGAATGTGGGAAGTAACAATCTCTTCTTCACCTATCTCGACCCCAACCACCTTCCCCCCATTCCCGAACCGCAAACCTACGCGATGATGATGGCAGGGCTGGGCATGCTGGGCTTCACCGCCAAACGGCGCAAAGCATCGATGAGCAAAATCGCGTAACGAAAAAGCGAGGGCTCTCCCTCGCTTTTTTCTAGTGCCGTGCCTCGTGCTGCGGCATGGGGGTAGAACGCATGGCGGACTGGCTGCGGGATAGGGCATCGCTCTCTGTGCGGCTCAGGAAGGCCAGCAGGTCGGTGTTGAGCATGTCCTTGTGCGTAATCGGCAGGGCGTGCGAACCATCGTCATACAGCTTGCACTCCGCATGCGGCATCATTGCCGCCGCCCACTTGGCACTGGCATCGCATGGCACTATCTTGTCATCCTTGCCATGGACGATCAGCGTGGGCACGCCAATCGAAGCCAGGTCCTGGCGGAAATCGGTCATGCTGAAGGATTCGATGCATTTGAGGGTGGCGATCGGAGAGGCCATCTCAGCCAGAGACTGGCTCCAGCGTAGTGTGTCCTTGCTTACCGGGTTCTTCAGCATGGTGTCGCCGAAAAACAGCTTGCCGAAATTCTCGAGGAATTCGAAACGGTCTTCCTGCACCTTGTCGTACATCCTGGCAAATACCTCACGCTCCACACCATTCTGGTTGTCGGAACTCTTGAGCAGATGCGGCGTAATCGAGCTGACGAAGACCACGCGGGAGACCTTGTTACCATGATGACGTGACATGTAGCGCGCCACTTCGCCGCCGCCCATGGAAAAGCCGACCAGGGTCACGTTGTCGAGACCGAGACCGTCGATCAGGGCCTTGAGATCATCTGTCAGCGTATCGTAGTCATAACCTTCGGCCGGTTTACTGGATAAGCCGAAGCCCCGGCGGTCATAACTGATGACTCGGTAGCCGTTGTGCGTCAATGGATAAAACTGGTACTCCCACATGGCATGGGTGGACGGCCAGCCATGAATCAGTACCACCGGACTGCCGCTTCCGATATCCTCGTAGAAAAGTTCGACGGGCTGGCCATTGCTGGCCTGATTCACCTGCAGCATGGGCATGACGTTCTCCTTCGGGCAAATGGGAAGCCTAGGCCATTCTGGACAGGTGTTTGGTACGCTCAGTCACATTAGTCCGCATCACACAGGGCACGCATGATGAAACCGGAACAACTCTACGAATTGCTGCTCGATGTCGAGCAGCAGGACCCCATCAATTTCGACGCTTTACCGTTCGATGCCGACGACCTGCGCCAGCTGGCCTGCCTCAATGTGGTGGAAATGATGACAGGCTGGCGGGAGTTGCCGGAACAGGACAAGGAATTGATTATGGCTGCCGCTGTCGTGCGGCTAGTGCTGGAAAATCTCGTCCTCAACGCCCGGCTCTGCCTGCTACTGAAAGAAGACGAGTAGGTTATCAGCAAGCCCGAGTAAGGCAGGCGAAACCATCTGCAACAAAAAAGCGAGGGAATCCCTCGCTTTTTTCATCTAGCCAGCCCGAATTCAGGATGAGCGGCGACTGCTTTGGCCGCCTTTCCTGCCGGCCTGTCTTGCCTCTTGTGAATTGAATTCGTGTGCTGAGCCTTTTTGATGCGCGGCTTTTCCGCCCTTGCTGGCAATCTGGCGCTGCTTCTCCGGATCCATTGAGGCAAAGCCGCGATTACTGGTTCCCGTGGACCTGTTTTGTTGGGTTGCCATCATGTTCTCCTAACCTGAGTTGTTGAACGAATTTCCACCGTATACCTGTTCAGCCCGTCCTTATGTTCGCTTGCCGACCCACTGCTGAATTTGTATAGCTGGCCGTATGTCAGGAAAGCGCACTTACATACAGCGCATTTGCACTTAAGCTTGGAGGATTCCCAGTATTTGAGGAGTGAAATGGCTGAATCACGCTTTGTCGTTTATGGCGCCATCGCGGGTAATGTGGCGATTGCTATCACCAAATTCATCGTCGCTGCCGTCACCGGTAGTTCCGCCATGCTGTCCGAAGCTATCCACTCGACGGTAGACACCGGCAACGGCTTGCTGCTGCTGGTGGGCATGAAGCGCAGTGAACGCAAGGGCGACATCAACCACC
>DASTRT010000048.1:0-2336 GCA_035761085.1 Methylophilaceae bacterium | reverse complement strand
ACTTTTGAGTTTCGGACGTCTGAACAATTTTCCTTGAAGGTTATGCCTAAAACAATCACAGAGGCATTTTTAATCGAGCTTCCCACCCGAATCATCTGTTTGACTGTTTGATCGGCGATATATTTGGCCATACCATCGTTGATGCGTCTTCCCGCCAATATCACTTGGGGATGGTAGCCCATCATTTCAGCCTTGTAAGTCAAGTAATAAGGATCTACCCCTATGCAGTGCCCCCCCACTAATCCCGGGCGGAAGTTCAGGAAGTTCCATTTGCTCCCTGCCGCCTCCAGCACTTCCAAAGTGTCAATGCAAAGCTTGTCACAAATGATCGCCAGTTCATTCATCAAGGCGATGTTCAAGTCACGCTGCGTGTTTTCAATGACTTTTGCGGCTTCTGCCGCTTTGATGCTGCTGACCTTATGCAAGCCGGCTTCAACCACCATCATATAAAGAGAACTAACCTTTTCAAGAGTATCGGGATTATCGCCAGCAACTACCTTGATCGTATTCGCGAGCGTGTGTTTTTTATCGCCGGGATTAATACGCTCTGGGGAATAGGCGACGGAAAAATCCGCTTGCCAACGCATTCCCGAGGCGGATTCCAGCTCAGGAATACACACTTCCTCGGTAACACCAGGATAGACAGTGGATTCGTAAACTACGAGCGCTCCCTTTTTCATAGGGCGGCCGATCAACTCGCTAGCGCGAATCAAGGGCTGCAAGTCAGGCTTGCGAGCCTCATCAATGGGAGTAGGAACAGCAACGATGAATATCTCGGCTTCTTCAAGCCTGGCTTCATCATTGGTTGGCTCAAAGAACCGCGCTGCCCGAATATCTTCACTGGAACTTTCACCGGAAGGGTCATGACCCGCAGCATAAGCTTGTATCTTGGCTTCACAAAGATCGAAGCCGATGGTCTTGCGATGCCGCCCAAAAGCAAGAGCCAAGGGCAATCCCACATAGCCCAGGCCGATAACAGCTATGCTCACAGCGTATCCTTGAGTGCATAGATAGCCGGCAAATTCCGCCACCAGCCGTGAACATCCATGCCATAACCAAACACATATCGGTCGGGGACTGTCAGCCCTACAAAATCGGCGTAAATGGGTTTCTCGTGATCCAGCCGCTTGTCGGCAAAAACAGCAATCACCACACGCTTGGCGCCCTGCTCCAGACACTTCTGCTTGATGGCGGCCAGCGTATGCCCTTCGTCCAGGATGTCGTCCAGCACAAGCACTGTACGGCCTTGTACGTTATTGCCGGGCTGCACTTTCCAAACGAGATTCTGACCGGAAGTTTGATTGTGATAGCGGCTTGCCTGTACGTAATCGAATTCGAGTGGGAATTTGAGCCTGGGGAGCAGCTGGCCGGAAAAGACAACGGCACCACCCATGACACTCATCACCAGGGGGCAAGTGTCATGGAGCTGTGCCGTAATTTGCTGTGCCAATAAATCGACTGCTGCGTTGATCGCCTCAGCACTGTAGATCAGTTCGGACTGCTCCAGCAGCTGTTGCGGGGTCATCGCATGGGATTTGGCCATCAAGAAGGTATTTTTAGCGTGCGCAAGTATTCCGAAAATTCTGCACCAATTTCAGCGTGGCGCAAAGCATATTCTACATTGGCTTGAACGTATCCGAACTTGCTGCCGCAGTCATAGCGCGTGCCCTTGAAACGGTAGGCAAGGATTTTTTCGTGTTCCATCAGGGCCGCGATCCCATCGGTGAGCTGAATCTCGCCGCCCTTGCCCGGTTGCACGTTCTCCAGGCAATCGAAAATACGCGGGGTCAGGATATAGCGACCCACGACCGCCAGATTTGAAGGCGCATCCTCGGGCTGCGGTTTCTCCACAATACCGCGCAGCTGGAGCACATCGGGACCAACAGGCTCGGCATCGACGATGCCATAGCTTGCTGTTTCCGAGGGCTGCACATCCTCCACACCAAGGATCGAACAGCCCTGCTGGTTATACAAGTCGACCATTTGCCGGGTTACCGGGGGATTTCCGTCAATCAGGTCATCTGCCAGGATCACGGCAAAAGGCTCATCGCCAACCACTGGTTTTGCACATAGCACTGCATGTCCCAGCCCCAAGGCCTCGGATTGGCGGATGTATATGCAGGTCACCCCCTTGGGCAAGATACTACGGATTTCCTCCAGCATCTGATTTTTACCGCGAGACTCGAGCTCGGATTCAAGCTCATAGGATTTGTCAAAATGGTCGGGGATGGAGCGTTTGTTGCGGCCCGTGATGAAAATAAGCTCAGTTACACCGGCGGCAATGGCCTCTTCGGCTGCGTACTGAATCAGGGGTTTGTCTACGATAGGCAACATTT
>DASTRT010000047.1:0-2980 GCA_035761085.1 Methylophilaceae bacterium | reverse complement strand
CAGGCGACGACGTGCCGAGATGCGGTTGTGGTGTCCGCACTTGGGGCAAACTTCTGCATTGTTTTCCAGGTCGGAACGGTACAACACCGATTCGCAGGCCGGGCATTTGCTCCACAGCCCTTCAGGTACATTCTTCTTGCTTGCGCCAACGGCACGGTTGATTTTTGGAGGAAGAAGCTTTTGCAACCAGCTCATAGAATAAATCCCTTCGCGATCTCTAGACGGCGTCAATGGCAGCGCGCAATTCACGCATCAGCCGGCTTACATTTTCTGTCAGATTGGATTCCTCGGACTGTTCCACCGCCTGCACCATTCGGCTGCCAACCACTACCGCATCAGCAATGCCGGCGACGGCCTTTGCAGTAGCGGCATCGCGCACACCGAAACCGACACCGATCGGCAGACCGGTCTTGGCCTGAATGGAAGCAACCTTGCCAGCCACTTCATTGATATCCAGATTCTGCGCGCCCGTAACGCCCTTGAGTGAAACATAATAAACAAAACCGCTGGCCTGGTTAACAATCAGGTCCACACGCGAGGCTTCTGTCGTGGGCGAAAGCAGGAAGATGGGGTCGATATCGGCAGCACGCAAGGCACTGACGAAACCGCCACATTCTTCCGGCGGATAATCGACAGTCAGCACGCCATCTACACCGGCATCCTTTGCTGCTGCGACAAATTTCTCCGCGCCCATCGCCTCGACCGGATTGGCATAACCCATCAGCACGATGGGTGTCTTCGCATCCTGCTGACGGAATTCCTTCACCATCTGCAACACATGGGTCAAGCCGACGTGATGCGCCAATGCACGTTCACTCGCGCGTTGAATCACGGGACCATCAGCCATGGGGTCGGAAAACGGTACACCCAGCTCGATAATGTCGGCACCAGACTCTACCAGCGCATGCATGAGATTCACGGTTAACGATGGATGGGGGTCGCCAGCAGTGATGTAGGGAATGAGGGCTTTTCTGCCCTGCTGTTTCAAAGCAGAAAAAGTAGTCTGGATGCGTGACATGTGGATTTGTGCCGGAATTAGAAAGTGATGCCGGAAAGCTTGGCTACGGTATTGATATCCTTGTCGCCGCGACCCGAGAGATTGACCAGCAGGATTTCATTGGGAGACATGGTGGCGGCCAGCTTTTCTGCATACGCCAGGGCATGGCTGGATTCCAGCGCAGGAATGATGCCTTCGGTGCGGCAAAGATTATGGAAGGCCTGCATGGCCTCGTCGTCCGTTACCGCTACATATTCGGCACGTTTGCTATCCTTGAGCCATGCATGCTCCGGCCCAACACCAGGGTAATCGAGACCGGCAGAGATGGAATGGGTTTCCACGATCTGGCCGTCCTTGTCCTGCATCAGGTAGGTACGATTGCCATGCAGCACCCCAGCCGGGGCATTGGCTGTCAGCGGCGCCGCATGCATACCGGTTTCAATGCCGTGTCCTGCTGCTTCCACGCCGATTAGACGCACGTTCGCATCGTCGATATACGGATAGAAAATCCCCATGGCATTGGAGCCTCCACCGACGCAGGCGATAACGGCATCCGGCTGGCGCCCGACCATTTCCTGCATCTGTTGGATACACTCGGTACCGATCACTGCCTGGAAATCGCGCACCATCATGGGATAAGGATGGGGGCCGGCGACGGTGCCGATGATGTAGAAGGTGTTGTTGACGTTGGTCACCCAGTCGCGCATGGCTTCATTGAGCGCATCCTTGAGTGTCTTGGAGCCGCTTTCCACGGGCACGACAGTGGCGCCCAGCAGCTTCATGCGATAGACATTGGGCGCCTGGCGCTTGACGTCCTCCGAACCCATGTAAACCACGCACTCGAGGCCCATACGGGCGGCCACGGTAGCAGTGGCCACGCCATGTTGGCCCGCGCCCGTCTCTGCAATCACGCGGGGTTTACCCATGCGCTTGGCCAGCAGGGCCTGGCCGATGGTGTTATTCACCTTGTGCGCGCCAGTGTGGTTGAGGTCTTCCCGCTTGAGGTAGATGCGAGCCCCGCCTACCCTCTCCGACCAGCGCTGGGCGTAGTAGATGGGGCTCGGGCGGCCGACAAAATGCTTGAGATCGTGGGCAAATTCAGCGAGGAATTCGGGATCGTGACGATAACGCTCGTACATCACCCGAAGCTCATCAAGCGCTTCGATCAAGGTTTCAGCGACAAAAGTGCCGCCGAAAGGTCCGAAATGGCCGCGCTCGTCCGGCATGTCATAAAGCTGCATCTTGTACTCCTCGCATGAATGCGGCCATTCTGTCCGCATCCTTGATTCCTTTTGATTTTTCCACACCGCCGCTTACATCAACGGCATACGGTTGCACCTGGCGAATGGCGTTTGCCACGTTTTGCGCATTTAATCCGCCAGCCAGCACAACCGGCTTGGGCAATTCGCTGGGGATGAGCCTCCAGTCGAAAACCTCACCTGTACCCCCCGCCGTGCCCTCCTTGTAGGTATCGAGCAGCAGGGCTTTGGCATCGCCGTAATCCGCCGCGTATTGTAGCAAATTTGTGCCTTGCCTGACGCGCACCGCCTTGATGTAAGGCATGTCGTACATGCCACAGGCTGCCGGGGCTTCCTCGCCGTGAAACTGCAGAAGATCGAGCCGAACGCGTGCCAGCACTTCGCGGATTTCCCGCTCGGGCGCATCGACAAACAGGCCAACCACGGAGACGAAAGGCGGAATGCTGGCCGAGATCGCAGCCGCCAGCTCGAGGTTCACATAACGCGGGCTGGGCTTGTAGAAGACCAAGCCGATGGCGTCACAGCCGCTTTGCACGGCCGCCAATGCGTCGGCAACCGAGGTGATGCCGCAAAATTTGACTCGCGTTCTCAACTGAATATTCTTTTACTTAAAGGCTGGTAGCGTAACCCAAAGCCCCCGGGATGTCATTCCTGCTCCACGGTAGCTGGCAAAGCCAGCGGCCGCCGGGTCTCCGGCAGATTCCATTTGGCTTCATAGCCCACG
>DASTRT010000046.1:0-7054 GCA_035761085.1 Methylophilaceae bacterium | reverse complement strand
GGAGTGGATTCTGGAAATCCTGAAGACGGAGCCGCTGCTGGAGAATAGCGCAGCCGATTACGCGCCCAAGCCGGATTACCGGCCGCTGACCAAGTTTGAAAAACGCGGTTTACGGCTGGGGCATGGGGTCTGGGACATCCTATTCATCCGTAATTCCGCCACTGATAAAAACTGACTTTGTTGACTCGTTTTGCCGTGCCAGTTGCACTGTCTGCAACTCGCCGCCGCGTCAGTTTTCACCAGTGTCAGAATTAAACAGCCACTGGCCAATGATTTGTTCAGCCTCTTCAACCCCCTGCTTCTTGAGGCTGGAAAACAGCTGTACGGTGCAATTTGGCCAATGCTGGTTGAGCTGCTTGCGCACGGCCATCAGTGTCTTGTTGGCCTCGCTGCGCGAGAGCTTGTCCGACTTGGTGAGCAGCACATGGATAGGCCGTCCGGTCGGCGAAAACCAGTCGAGCATCTGCCGATCCAGCGGTGTCAGTGGATGGCGGCAATCCATGACCAGCACCAGTCCTCCTATCGTGCTGCGATGGCTGAGGTAGCTGGAAAGCGTCATCTGCCAATGCTTGCGCATGGCTTCCGGCACCTTGGCGTAACCATAGCCTGGTAAGTCGACCAGATAGCGCTCTCCGCCCAGACTGAAGAAATTGATGAGCTGAGTGCGCCCCGGCTGCTTGCTGACAAAGGCCAGGCGATTGATGTTGGCCAGTGTGTTGAGCGCACTCGATTTGCCCGCGTTCGAACGTCCGGCAAAGGCTACCTCAATCCCCGAAGGCGGCGGCAGGTCCTGCAAATGATGGGCGGAAAGATAGAAAGTGGCGTTTTGAAACAGGGGCATGGGGTAACTTCTTGGCGTGGCAGTTTGGGCGAAAATGCTACCACGATATCATCGCTTTTCTATAAAATGTCGTGCTTTTGAGCAAGCTCGGCCTTAGGAAATCAGGATCACGTGCATGAATAAATACAGCATTGGTTTTCGCAGTCTTGGGATGTTATCGGGCTGTCTATGGGTTGTTGCCGCAGCGCAGGCTGCCGATCAACCCGTCCAGTCGCCCAAGCTTGTCACGCAAGTTTGTGCTGCATGCCACGGTGTTGACGGCAACAGTGCGGTTGCCATGTACCCGAAACTGGCTGGGCAGCACCAGGCATATCTGAACAAGCAACTGACCGAATTCAAGGCTGGTCAGCGCAAGAACCCGGTAATGAGCCCGATTGCCGCTACCTTGTCCAAGGAAGACATGGCGCAGCTCAGCGCCTATTTCAACGCCCAGACGCCCAAGCTTGGCACTGCCAAGTCCAACGGCCCCGATTCTGCCGGCGAGAAAATCTACCGTGCCGGCATTGCCGATTTCAATGTGCCGGCCTGTGCCTCTTGTCATGGCCCGACAGGGGCAGGTATTCCGGTACAGTTCCCCAGACTGGCGGGCCAGCATGCGGATTACACAGTAGCCCAGCTCAAGCTTTTCCGTTCAGGCGAGCGCGCCAATGACCCGGCCGGCATGATGCGCGCTGTAGCTGCCAAGATGTCGGATCAGGACATGGCGGCGGTCGCTGACTACATTCAGGGGCTGCGTTAGAATCGATCGAGGTACAAGGGTGGCACGGCCACCCTTAATTTTTCCGGCAACTTGCCCGCTCTCCACAGGTCTTACAGCTGATTTGAAAACTCCACCTACCACCTCCAGACAGTTTTATGAGCTCTTGAGCTCGATGCGTTTCGCGGTCAGCCTGCTGACCATCATCGGCATCGCTTCGATCATCGGCACCGTGCTCAAGCAGAACGAGCCGTATTCCAATTACATGGTGCAATTCGGCCAGTTCTGGTTCGAATTGTTCGAAAAACTCGGGCTGTACGACGTCTACCACAGCGCCTGGTTCCTAGTCATCCTGCTGTTCCTGGTCGTGTCTACCAGCCTTTGCATCTACCGTAACAGCCCGCTGATGATCAGGGAGTTGCGCGCCTTCCGGGAAAACGCCACGGAAAAGTCGCTGCGCAGTTTCAGCCATCAGCAGGAGTATGTGATAGCAGGGACCGCCGAAGAAGCCGAATCAAAACTTGGCCGCTTCTTGTCCGCTCGGGATTTCCGTTTCAAGCGCGTGGCACATCAGGACGGCAGCACATTGCTCGCTGCCAAGGCCGGCAGTTTCCAGCGACTGGGCTATATTTTTACCCATACGGCCATCGTCATCATCTGTATCGGCGGGCTGCTGGATGGCAATGTGCCGCTCAAGGTGCAGGAACTGCTGGGCTACAAGAAGATTGAAACGCTCGACATTCCCGCTTCGGAAGTGCCGGTGAAAAGCCGGCTATCGCCGGCCAATCTCTCATTCCGTGCCAATATGAGCCTGCCGGAAGGTGGCAAGGCCAATGCAGCCTATGTCCGAGTACGCGACGGCTATTTGCTGCAGCAGCTGCCGTTTGCCATTGCGCTACGCCAGTTTCGTATCGAGCATTATGCAACTGGCCAGCCGAAATCATTTGAGAGCGACCTGACCATCATCGATCCTGCAGTCGACAAGCCGCTCGATTACACCATCAAGGTCAATCATCCCCTGACTTACAAAGGCATCACCATTTACCAGTCGGATTTCCAGGATGGCGGCTCGGGCCTTACTTTCAATGTCTGGAGTCTGCTGGGCGATCAGGCAAAGCCTGCGCACATGCAGGGCAAGGTGTTCGAGACCAACACCATAGGCGAAGACCAGCAGAAGCTGCGGGTCGAGTTCAATGATTTCCGCTTGTTCAATATTCTCAATCTGTCACCGGACGGCAAGGGCAAACCGCATAACGTGGGCCCAAGCGTCACTTTCAAGGTGCGCGATCCGGAAGGCCAGGCGCGGGAATACGTGAATTACATGCAGCCGCTGCATCTGGATGGCAAGTACTACTTCGTATCGGGCATGCGCAAGACCCAGCAGGAGGATTTCCGTTATCTGCGCATTCCGGCTGATGAGGATCTTGCCCTTGATGGTTTCATGGCTTTCCGAGCAGTGATGTTCGACAAGCAGGCTTACCCGGAAATCGCTAGGCGCCTGTCAACGCAAGCCTTGGACAAGCGTTCTGATGATCAGATGCGCAGCAATTTCGAGCGAAGTATCGTCCGGTTGCTGGAAGTCTTCAGGCAGGGTGGTTTTGTTGCTGTCGCCAACGGGATCGAAAAGACGGTGCCGCCGGCCGAGCGGGAAAAAGCTGCACAGGCGTATGTGAAGATCATCGATGCGGCGGCGTTAGAGGCCTACAAGATGAGCCTGGAGCGGGCGGGCAAAAAGCTGGAGCTGAATCAGTCGACTGAGACTTTCCTGCAGGATAGCCTGAACGCGCTCAGCGACCTGTTTTTCTACGAAGCGCCGTTCTATCTGCAACTGACGGACTTCCAGCACAAGCAGGCCAGCGGGCTGCAGTTGACGCGCTCACCGGGCAAGACCCTGGTGTATTCGGGCTCCGTCTTGCTGGTACTCGGCATATTCGCGATGATCTATATTCGTGAACGCAGAATCTGGTTGCTACTCAAACCTGAAGGCAGGGTATTGTTTGCCATGTCGGCCAACCGGAAAAATCGCGATTTCGAGTTGGAGTTTGCGCGCTATTCCGAACAGGTGAAGCGCTTGATGGAATCTTGATGGGAAGCTAAAAATGGAAAATGTGAAATCCGCACTGACGATTGGCGATCCCGTACCGCTGATGCGTCGCCTGAATTGGCAGGACTGGCTGTATGCTCTTGTTCTCGTGGCAGGTGCCCTGTTTGCCTACCAGCGCTACGGTGGCTACATGGATGCCTATGAGACTGGCTTTCTGTTCGGTGCCACCGCGGTATTCAGCTGGCTTGGCTGGCAGTGGAAGCCCATTCGCCTGCTGGTGATAGGCATCGCTGCCGTTAGCCTGTTTTCCATCAGCCTGTATCACGGTGATCAGGCTCGCGCCAACCAGGCTTTCCTGCTCAAGTACCTGATTTCAAGTCAGTCCGCCATCATGTGGATGAACGTGCTGTTCGTGCTGGCAATGCTGACTTACTGGTTGGGGCTTTTCGCCAAGTCCGCGTTTGCCGGCAAGGTGGCTTCGAGTTTTACCTGGACGGCAGTGCTCATCGGCCTCGTCGGCCTGCTGGTACGCTGGTATGAGTCCTATCTCATTGCACCTGATGTCGGACACATCCCCATCAGCAACCTCTACGAAGTCTTCATCCTGTTCTGCCTGATCACGTCACTTCTCTACCTGTACTATGAAGATCGCTATGAGACTTATCAACTCGGCGGTTTTGTAATGCTGGTCGTAAACGCAGCTGTTGGGTTCATCCTTTGGTATACCTTCGATCGCCAGGCCAACACCATTCAACCCTTGGTGCCCGCGCTGCAGTCTTACTGGATGAAAATTCACGTGCCTGCCAACTTCATCGGCTACGGCTCGTTCTCCTTGGCGGCCATGGTGGCAAGCGCCTATCTGCTGGCCAATAGGGGCGTCTTTGCTTCCCGCCTGCCTTCTCTGGAAGTGCTGGACGACGTCATGTACAAGTCGATAGCCATTGGGTTCGCTTTCTTCACTATTGCCACCATTCTGGGAGCGATGTGGGCGGCTGAAGCATGGGGTGGCTACTGGTCGTGGGACCCGAAGGAAACCTGGGCACTGATTGTCTGGCTGAATTACGCAGCCTGGCTGCACCTGCGTCTGGTGAAGGGCTTGCGGGGACCAGTTTTGGCTTGGTGGGCGTTGATCGGATTGCTGGTGACAACTTTTGCTTTCCTTGGCGTCAACATGTTCCTGTCAGGCCTGCATTCCTACGGCGAGCTGTAACAGATTCAGGGTTTGAGGTTCAGGAAGAAGCGGACTGAACCTTCCCTGTTTTCGGCAAGCTCGAGTGCATAACCTGCCTTCGCGGCTTGCCGCCCGGCATGATAAAGGCCAATGCCGAGGCCATTTTCTGACGGCACATGCTTTCTGAACAGGACATCGGCGACGGCTTCCGGCATGGCCTTTCCCGTATCCATTACTTCTATGCCGGTCTTTTCCCCCGTTACCACACTGGCTCTTACCTTGAATGAGGCCTCGTTCTTGCCTTTTTCCAAGGCATTTTGCAGCAGGTTGTCCATGACGCTGTCGAGTACTTCGGTATCTACCTGAAATTCCGGAAGTACAGGCGCAGAGAAACTGACATCCGAGTGGGAATAGCGGATCTTGAGGTTGTTCCACCAGTTGCCCAGCTTGATGAAGTTCTTCTTCTCGCTGTTCGGGGCTTCCAGCTTGTCCAGTGTAGAAGCCATGCGTTGGTTGAGAATGGGCAATTGGCGGCGCAGAAGTGCGAGCAGCCGCTCATTATCGGTATCGCTCGTCTGTGTTGCGGCCGCACATAGGGCGCCCATGGACTGCACCAGGTTCTTGATGTCATGCGTCAGCCGGGCCCCGGTTTCATACACCGCCTGCATGTAAACATTTTGCCGCATGGTCTCTTCGCGGCGCTTGGCTTCATAGAACTCACCCAGAATTCTCGTCAGCAGCTTGACGTGTAGCAAAAGGGCCGGCGTCATTGGGGAGCGGGCGTAGATGGTAAGCTGAAAGTCATTGAAGGAAAGTGGGGCCTCGTGCTTCGACCTGGCGCCAATCTCACCTTGAGAGTCTTCCGTATCCCAAATCACACCGCTAACCCAGGGAAGTTGTGCCAACTCCCGCACGGCAGCTTCGGTATAAGCTTTAGGTGTCGGTTCGCGTTCGGCAATGACTGCAATATTCTGGATCCACTCTTCAAAGGGCAGACCTACGCTAGAGAGGTAGCGGGATAACAGCTGGCCGATGCCGGCGAAGCCTGCCCGCGGATTCCACAACCAGCTCATGCCGACCAGCGTAATGGCCAATCCGAACAGGACTCTCAGAATGACTTCGATATAGCTGGCCTGGCTGGAGGCTTCAATGGCGAAGCTGCCCAATACGAGAATGATGGCAAGAAATAACAGTAACAGCGTGTAGAAGAGATCCAGCACCGGCTGATTCCCTCGTTCGCCGACTTCGGCAGGCGTAAGCAGGATGGCCAGCGGCATCAATGGCATCAGGTACTGAACCATGAATTCCGCGGCAATCAGTTCCGATGTATTCAGAAGCCTGGGCACCACCCATAGCAGCAGCATGGCAAGGAGATAGCTGCCCGCCAGAAGATAGCCGATGCGGGAGCTTTTATCCTGAGAGGAAAAAACCCGTCCGCCCAATAGTCCGAATAAGCCGCACAGCCAGAAAGCAACTACCCACCAGTTAATAAAGAAAACCAGCAATGCGCCAATACTGATGAGCAATGAGAAGGCGGGTAAGGAGAGCTTTTGCTGGTTGCGCCAGATAGGCTGCCACATCAGAAACAAGCCGTAGTGCGTGATCAAGAGGCCAATTTCCAAGGGGTCGGTGAAATCCCCCATAAGGGCGCCATGCAGCGAGAGAAGCATGAGGCCGAGGGACCAATGCCGGGTTTTTGCTAGCTCGGGCAGCGTAATTTTCTTAATGAATGGCAATGCAAGTGTCATTTATTTGTCAGTAATGATGATTATTCGACAGTCCCACTACCCATTTTGTATGCGAATTGGCTAATTCTCACTTGCGCTGGCTTGAAAAAGCCCGAAAAGCGTTTGGCATAGCAATTGCATACAATCCGTTATCTTGAACCTCGCCCTGAGAAAGCCTCAAAGGGGCATGGCGAGCCTAAAACGAGATATAACTAAGGATAGCATAATGAAAAAGCAGTCTGGTTTTACGCTGATAGAACTGGCGATTGTGTTGGTGATTATTGGTTTGCTGCTCGGGGGCGTGCTGAAGGGGCAGGAGCTGATCAATAGCGCCAAGGTCAAGAATATGGCGAGCGACTTCAGAAATATTCAAGTGCAGGTTTACTCATACCAAGATAAGTTCAAGGCCCTTCCTGGAGATGACAAGGCAGCTCAAACGCATGTCGGGGCAACTAACAATGGGGATGGTGACGGCGTCATTGAGGGGGCTTGGAGTTCAACTACGAATACGGATGAATCATTTAATTTTTGGCAGCATATTAGATTAGCTGGGTTAGCGACAGGCAGTACCACT
>DASTRT010000045.1:0-4250 GCA_035761085.1 Methylophilaceae bacterium | reverse complement strand
CGCCTGATCCTGATTCACACCGGCCAGTTGCAGCATTCTCAGGGTGTCACGATAAGCCCCCAGCAGGATGTGCTGGCCGTTGTCGAGCGAGAGGCCCTTCCATTGGACACCACGGGCACGGCCGCCGAGCTGCGGGCTGGCTTCAAACAGCGTGACGGCTTGCCCTTGTTCCGCCAGCTGGGCAGCAGCAGCAAGTCCTGCGCAGCCCCCGCCGATGACGGCGACTTGCGACTCGGCAGGCTCTCCCATCAGACCCTGATCCAGGTGGTCCAGGCAAGCCAGAGCTTGCGAAGCGGGGTCAGGGATATGCGGGCATTCAGCACCTTGCTGGCGCCATCCGACTGGATTTCACGCAACAAGGTTCGGTAGATCGCTGTCATGATGAGACCGGTGCGCTGTTGCTTGCGGTCTTCCGGCGGCAACTGGTTGAGTGCGCGGTCGTAATAGCTCTCGGCGCGCTCGATCTGGAATTCCAGCAGCTTTTGCATCTGCGGGGTTTCGCGGCCTCGCAGTACGTCATCCTCGGTCACGCCGAACTGCGCCAGTTCCTCCAGCGGCAGGTAGATGCGGTTGCGCCGCGCATCTTCGCCGACATCGCGGATGATGTTGGTAAGCTGAAATGCAAGCCCGAGATCGTGTGCATATTTCAGCGTGTTATGATTGCGGAAACCGAATATGGAAGCAGACAGCAGGCCGACGACACTGGCGACGCGATAGCAATAGAGCTGCAGATGCTTGAATTCCGCGTAGCGGTTTTGATCCAGGTCCATCTCCATGCCATCGATGATTTCCTGGAAATATTCCTCGTTAAGCTGATGACGCTTGATTGCCGGCGCCAGCGCAAGCGTCACCGGGTGTTGCGGTTCCCCTTTGAAGAGGTTGCCGATCTCCTTGCGCCACCAGGCGAGTTTGGTGCGTGCCACCAGCTCTTCCTGGCATTCGTCGGCGATATCATCGATTTCACGACAGAAAGCATATAGCGCAGTGATGGCCTCGCGCTGCGGCTTGGGCAGAAACAAGAAACTGTAGTAGAAGCTGGAACCGCTGGCGGCGGCCTTGTCCTGGCAATATTCCTGCGGGCTCATGAATGGCAGCCTCTTTTCATTAGTGCGCGGGTAAGCATAAAAGTCCAATCCCACGGTTGAAGAACGGGACGGTGATGGAACATGTCACCATTGACCGCCTGAAGTTTGTGGAGGATACGCTCACCGCCAGCGATCATGGTCCGCAATTCCAGGCCGATACGGCCAGGCAACGCAAGCCCAAGCGGCCTGCCGGAGCCCATCATGCCTTTCGCGCGGTTGATCTGGAAGGCCATGAAAGCCTGCCAGTTGCCGCCGGTCTCGCCGCGTGCAATCTGCTGTTCGCCGACGCCGTATTGGCGCATTTCATCGAGCGGAAAGTAGATGCGGTTCTTGCGGTAATCGATGGCCACATCCTGCTGGAAGTTGATGATCTGCAGTGCGGAGCAGATGGCGTCAGAGCACTCGAGATTCTCAGGGGTGGCTTGTCCATACAGATGCAGCAGTAGTCGACCGATGGGGTTGGCCGAGCGGCGGCAATAATCGAGCACTTCGGCAAAATTCTCATAGCGGGACTTGACCACGTCCTGGCTGAAGGCATCGAGCAGATCGCGGAACAACTGCACGGGCAGGCCCCAGGTTTTTATCATGTTGGCCAGTTCCGCAAAGAAGGGGGAGTGCGGGAGCTGCCCAGCTTCGATGCGGTTCAGCTCCTGCCTGAATTCATCCAGCCGCCGCAGCCGCTCCTCGGCTGGCAGGTCGCCCTCGTCGGCGAAATCGTCTGCCTGTCGGGCAAAGGAATAGATAAGCCCGATGGGTTCCCGATAGCGCATCGGCAGCAGCACGGAGGCCACCGGAAAATTTTCGTAGTGGCTATTGGCCAATGCCAGACTGGCATCGATAACCGCCTTGCTGTCGGTAGTCCCCATGGCGGCGTAGTATGCCACAAACCACTTGTAATCGCCCTAGCCAGCCGATCTGGCGGCGCTTTTGCGTTACAATCCATCCGTCCTTAGAACAACAAAGAGAGACTTATGCTAGGCATCATCGGCGGCACTGGCCTGACCCAACTTGCCAACCTCAACATCATCCGGCGGCAGCTGATCCGCACGCCTTACGGCGAACCTTCCGGACCGCTGACTTTTGGCGAGATCTGCGGGCATACCGTGGTGTTTCTGCCGCGGCATGGCAGCGGCCATACCATCCCGCCACATCTGGTGAACTACCATGCCAATCTGTGGGCTCTCAATGCAGAAGGCGTGCGATCGATCGTTTCGATTGCCACGGTGGGCGGCATTCATCCAGACCTCTCGCCTGGCAGCATTGTGCTGCCGGACCAGATCATCGATTACACGCATGGCCGGCGCAGCACGTATTACGACGGCGTTGATTTGCCCGTCAAGCATATCGATTTTACCGAACCCTATTGCCCAAAAATGCGCGAGCTCTGCCGACAGGCAGCGGCAAAGGCGGGGGAATCATTGATCGATGGCGGGGTCTACGCTGCAGTGCAGGGGCCCCGTCTGGAGACCGCCGCAGAGATCAATCGATTGGAGCGAGATGGAGCATCGATGGTGGGCATGACCGGCATGCCGGAAGCCGCATTGGCGCGCGAACTGGATATCAGCTACGCCGCAATATGCCCGGTACTCAATTATGCTGCCGGCCGCGGCAACAGTCTGCACGGCATCAGTTACACGGACATCAACCTGGTGCTGGTGGAAGTCATGGAACGTATTCGCAAATTGCTAGAAGAAGTGGTGATATTGCATGCCGATTAGGACGGTCTTGCGCATGGGCGATCCGGTGTTGCTGCAAAAGGCGGCGCCGGTGGGGCGATTCGATACGCCCGAGTTGCACGCACTGATCCAGGATATGCAGGACACCATGGATCATATGAATGGCGCTGGCATCGCTGCGCCGCAGATCGGCGTCAGTCTGCGCGTGGTGATTTTCGGCGTAGGTGCTAATCCGCGTTATCCCGATGCCGAGCAGGTGCCCTATACCGTGCTCGTCAATCCGGTCATCACGCCCTTGGGCAATGAGATGGAAGAGGGCTGGGAGGGTTGTTTGTCCGTCCCCGGCATGCGGGGTGTGGTGCCGCGCTACACGCGCATCCACTATACCGGCTTCGACCAGTACGGAAACCCGATCGACCGCATGGCCAGCGGCTTTCATGCGCGCGTAGTTCAGCATGAGTGCGACCATCTCGACGGGATTCTCTATCCGATGCGTATTGAGGATTTCAGCCGCTTCGGCTTCACCGACGTGTTATTCCCGGACGCCGACATTCAGGACGATTAGGTTTTGCTGTAGAATTGCGCCCTTCGGAAGCGTGGCCGAGTGGTTGAAGGCACCGGTCTTGAAAACCGGCAACGGGCAACCGTTCGTGAGTTCGAATCTCACCGCTTCCGCCAGAACTCCATTCCACGCTCCTAAACTTTCACATGATTGCCATACATGCAGCGCTGTAGCGGCAAGCTTTGGCCGCTACGACACCCATCAGCTACGGATTTCCAGCACCTTGTTGAGACTCAGGGCCGCCATCGAGCTCGCGGCTCCCGACAACAGATAGATGCCGACATAGACAAGCCCGAAATGCGCCGCCAGGCCCAGTGCCACCAGCGGCGCGAACCCGGCGCCGGTGAGCCAGGAGAGATCCGAAGTCAGAGCAGCTCCCGTATAGCGATATTTCGATGAGAAATTGGCGTTGACGGCACCCGAGGCCTGACCGTAGGAGAGGCCAAGCAGAATGAAGCCGATGAGGATAAACGCATCCTGGCTGGCTTGGCTGCCGCCCATCAGTGTCGGAACGAACGCACTCAATACGGCGATCAGCAGGGCGAGTATGCCCAGCGTAGTGCGTCGACCGATGCGATCCGCCAGCAGGCCGGAGGCAATCACGCCAAGGATCATGAGTGCCGCGCCCATCATCTGCACCAGCAGGAAATCGCCCAGGGATCGCGTGGAATACAGGCTGATCCAGGACAGCGGAAAAATGGTGACCACGTGGAACAGCGCATAGCTCGCCAGCGCGGCCATGGCACCGATGATGACGTTGCGGCCTTCCGCATGCGACATATCCGTTACGCGCGATGGTTCCAGTTCACGCTCATCGAGCAGATGGGTGTATTCCTTGGTCGAGACCAGACGCAGGCGCGCGAACATGGCGACGACATTGATGGCGAAAGCGACGTAGAACGGATAGCGCCAGCCCCAGGCGATGAA
>DASTRT010000044.1:0-2989 GCA_035761085.1 Methylophilaceae bacterium | reverse complement strand
GAAGTCCCGCGGCCGACCATCGAGGATGTCGGCAATAATCTTGCCCGGGTCTTCATTACGAGGATTATCCGAGGTCACCAGCACAGCATCGGCCAGCTCGGCTGCGACCTCGCCCATCAGGGGACGCTTGCCGGCATCGCGATTGCCGCCGCAGCCGAACACGCAAATCAGGCGGCCCCGCCGGTTTTCGTTTGCGCTCAATTGCTCTTTCAGGGCGCACAAGGCCTTTTCCAGCGCGTCCGGCGTATGCGCGTAGTCGATCACCACCAGCGGGCAGCGGCCCCCACCAAGAGTCTGCATACGGCCGGCAACAGGTTCGATACTGCGTAGCACGGTCAATGCATCATCGAGGCGCACCTCGGAAACCAGCAGCGCGGACAGCACAGCCAGCAGGTTGTAGGCGTTGAAGCGGCCGAAGACGTTGGCGCGCAGACCGCCTTCGCCGAACGGCGTCGTAACGTCCATGGAGAGCCCGCTGTCATCGAAGCGGAGCCCATGTCCGCGCACATCGCCGCTATCGAGACCATAAGTCAGTACCTGCTTATCCTGTGCCGAAAGTTCACGCTCGATCTGGCGGCCGAATGCGTCGTCCGCATTCAGCACGGCACTGCGCAAGCCTTGCCAATGGAACAGTTTTTTCTTGGCGGCACCGTAGGATTCCATGTCGCCGTGGTAGTCGAGATGGTCGCGCGAAAGATTGGTAAATACTGCAACATCAAAATGCACGCCGTTGACGCGGCCCTGGTCGAGGCCATGAGAAGAGACTTCCATGGCTACCGCCCGGGCCCCTTGTTCATGAAACTGGGACAACATACGGTGCAACAGAATGGGGTCGGGCGTGGTATTGACTGCCTCCGACAGGCTCTCGGGGAAACCGGTCCCCAGGGTACCCAGCACGGCAGTTTTACGACCTAGCGCATTCAGTGCCTGCGCCATCCAGTGCGAGCAGGAAGTCTTGCCATTGGTGCCAGTCACGCCCACCATCCAAAGATGACTGGAAGGGTGGTCGAAATATTCGTCGGCGATCACACCGGCCTGGGCACGCAGTCCTTTTATTGAAAGATTGGGCACCGTCCAAGCCGGATTCCAGGCAAATCCCTGTTTCTCCCATAGTACAGCGGCAGCACCCTGCTTTACCGCTTCGGTGATGAAGTCGCGGCCATCAGCGCGCTCCCCAGGGTAGGCCAGGAACAGCGTGCCAGGGGACACTTTGCGGCTATCGGATGTGATGTTGTCGATCGGCGCACCGCTGGATTTCAGCATATCGAGAATGGCGGTCATACACCCTCCCCGATTTCCGGCGCTTCTTCGGGCGGAATCACGATATTGTCATTGGGCGCATCCTGAGGAATCGCCAGCATACGTAGCGCACCCGCCATGACTGTGCTGAATACCGGAGCCGCCACGGTGCCGCCGTAATACTTGCCGTCCGTGGTTTCGTCCAGCATGACCGCCATGATGAGGCGAGGATTCGAAGCCGGTGCCATACCGACGAAGGAAGAGACATACTTGTTGGGCTGGTAGCCGCCCACGCCGAGTTTGTGTGCCGTACCGGTCTTGCCCGCCACGCGATAGCCGACGATCTGGGCCCGAGGTGCCGTGCCGCCCGGCTGCGTCACCATTTCCAGCATGTCCCGTACGCTCCTCACGGTCGCCGCGGTATAGACCTGATGGCCCACAGGAGCATCCTTGCGCTTGATAAGCGAAACCGGCAGCAACTCACCATCATTGGCGAAAACGGTATAGGCCCGTGCCAGCTGCAACAGCGTGACACTGATGCCGTGACCATAGGACATGGTGGCCTGCTCAATTGGGCGCCAGGTTTTGTAATTGCGTAGCTTGCCGCTCACTTCGCCAGGGAAACCAACATTCACCAGGCTGCCGAACCCCATGTGGTTGAACACATTCCACAGATAATGCGGTTGCAGTGTCAGGGCGATTTTTGCGGCCCCCACATTGGAAGATTTCTGGATCACCTGCGCTACGGTCAGATTGCCTTCCTTGTGCGCATCATGGATGACTGCGGTGCCAACCTTGAAAAATCCCTCGGCAGTATCCACGATGGTATCCGGCTTGAAGTTGCCATTGTCCAGCGCTGCCGCAATGGTGAATGGCTTGAGCGTGGAGCCCGGCTCAAAGGTATCGACGATAACGCGATTGCGCGAGCGCCCGGCAATGCGTACGGGATTATTCGGGTTGTAGGCGGGCAGGTTGACCATAGCCAGCACCTCGCCGGTCTTGGCATCCAGCATGACGGCTGCCCCGGCTTTTGCCTTGTGCTCATCTACCGCCTTGCTGAGCTCGCGGAAGGCCAGCTACTGAATCTTGCGGTCGATCGACAGCTTGAGATCGTGGCCATCCTGCGGCACCTTGACCGCCTCCAGATCCTCCACGATATGGCCCTGCCTGTCCTTGATCACGCGCCGGCTGCCGGGTTTTCCTGACAGCCACTTCTGGTAGGCGAGCTCCAGACCTTCCTGGCCGTTGTCTTCAATGCCGGTAAAGCCGACCACGTGCGCGGCAACCTCGCCCGCCGGGTAATAGCGGCGGTATTCGCGCTGCATGAAAACGCCAGGGATCTGTAGCCGCATAACCTGGGCAGCCAGCTCAGGCGGAATACGGCGCTTGATGTAGACGAATTCGCGCCCGTCCTCATTGATTTTCTTGCTGATATCCGCTGGCTTCAGCGCCAGCAAAGTCGCCATTCTGCGAATCTGTTCCGGACTTGCCTTGACGTCGGCCGGACTGGCCCAGATGGATTCCACTGGCGTGCTGATCGCCAGTGGCTCGCCGTTGCGATCCAGAATCATGCCGCGATGGGCCGGCAGGGTCATGACGCGGCTGTAGCGCGCATCGCCTTTTTTCTGCAGGAAATTCTTCTGCATGCCTTGCAGGTAAATGCTGCGGCCCAGCAGCACGGCAAATCCCAGCAGCACCATGATCAACAGGATGCGGCGGCGCCAGGCGGGCAGGCGGATGATCAGTTGCC
>DASTRT010000043.1:0-2854 GCA_035761085.1 Methylophilaceae bacterium | reverse complement strand
CCTCCGCGACTACCGTGAAGTGGCGCGTGCGCATGTGGAATCCGGCTGGGCGCCGGAAGATACGCCGATAGATGAATTCGAGACCGCCATCCGCGCTGTCTGCGAGCCGATTTTCGACAAGCCGCTCAAGGAGATTTCCTTCGGCCGCGTGCTGCTTCGCCTGTTCCAGACTTCGCGGCGTTTCGGCGTGGTCATTCAGCCGCAGCTCACCATGCTGCAGAAGACGCTGCTGAATGTGGAGGGCTTGGGCCGCGATCTCGACCCCGACCTTGATCTGTGGAAAACCGCGCGGCCTTACCTTGAACGCTGGATGTCCGAGCAACTCGGATGGCGCAGCCTGGTGAAAAACTTGCGAGAGGAATACCCATATTGGACCAAGATGCTGCCGCAGATGCCGCGTCTGTTGCACCAGCAGTTGCAACTTAACCAAACATTGCCGAGCGTGGTGGAGCTACGTCGCCTGACCGAGGAACAGCGCCGTCATGGCCGCTTGCTGCGTATCATTGCCGTCTCGGTAGGCTTGCTGGCTCTCATTCAGATAGTGGCTATCGCTGCCGTGCTTCTGCGTTTCTGACGCTTAATTCCGATTCAGGGCTGGCAGACTACTTGCTATAATTTTTGGGTTCGGCGGCTTTGCCGTCTCAGGGGGAACTTCAATCGTGCTGCTGTGGTTCGTCATTGCTTACTGGGTGATTTCCGTCGGCATCGGCCTGTGGGCCGCCAGCCGGGTCCATAATACGAAAGATTTCGCCATCGCCGGCCGGCACCTGCCGTTCTACATGGTCACGGCAACCGTGTTTGCCACCTGGTTCGGCTCCGAGACCGTACTCGGTATCCCGGCCACCTTCCTGCAGGAAGGGCTGCACGGCGTAGTGGCCGACCCCTTCGGCTCTTCCATGTGCCTGATCCTGGTTGGCCTGTTCTTCGCTGCGCCGCTCTACCGCATGAACCTGCTGACCATCGGCGACTTCTATAAAAAACGCTTCGGCCGCAAGGTCGAGGTGCTCACCACCATCGCCATCGTCATTTCCTACCTCGGTTGGGTCGGGGCGCAGATTACTGCGTTGGGGCTGGTGTTCAACGTCGTCTCGGGCGGTGAGATCAGCAAGCTCGCCGGCATGTGGATAGGCTCCAGCACCATCCTCATCTATACGCTGTTCGGTGGCATGTGGGCGGTTGCCGTCACTGACCTGCTGCAGATGATCATCATCTGCGTAGGCATGCTCTACATCGGCGGCTCCGTCAGCGGCATGGTGGGCGGTGTGGGCGCCGTGGTCGAGCATGCCAGCCAGGCCGGCAAATTCTCCTTCTGGCCGGCGCCTGACCTGAAGGAAATCATTGCCTTCGCCGCTGCCTGGATGACCATGATGTTCGGCTCCATTCCGCAGCAGGACGTCTTCCAGCGCGTGCAGTCGTCGAAAACCATCAAGATTGCCGTCTGGGGCTCGGTGCTTGGCGGCTCGCTATACTTCATATTCGCCTTCGTGCCGATGTTCCTGGCGTATTCCGCCACCATGATCGACCCCAAAATGGTCTCCGGCCTGATCGACAAGGACCCGCAGCTCATCCTGCCGACGCTGGTGCTGCAGCATGCGCCGCTATTCGCCCAGGTGATGTTCTTCGGCGCGCTGCTGTCGGCCATCAAGAGCTGCGCTTCGGCGACCTTGCTGGCGCCCTCGGTGACATTCACCGAGAACATCCTGCGCCCCATGATGGGTCAGATGAGCGATCACAAACTGCTGCGCCTGATGCGCACGGTGACCCTGGTATTCACCATACTGGTCACGCTGTACGCCATCAATTCCTCGCTGAGCATTTTCCAGATGGTGGAAAACGCCTACCAGATCACGCTGGTGATGGCGTTCATTCCTCTGGCCTGCGGTGTGTACTGGAAGCGGGCGACCAACCAGGGTGCGTTGCTTTCGATCTTCCTGGGCGTCAGCACCTGGCTCGCGGTGCTGATCTTCGGCCCCGAGGACCCGTTAATTCCTGCGCAGTTTGCCGGATTGATGGCCAGTGCTTTCGGCATGCTGACGGGCTCGCTGCTGCCTACCTACTTCGGACGTGAGATTCATGTCGAACACCCTGGCTATCTGCACGAGCATGCGGCGCATCCACACAGCCCTACGGTAATGCCGCACGAGCACTAAGTCAGCGCTGGCAGCGCGAGCAGTAAAAGGTCGAACGCTGGCCGAGTCGTATGGACTTGATGGGGGAACCGCAGCGCCTGCAAGGTTTCCCGGTGCGGCCGTAGACAAAGTATTGCTGCTGGAAATAACCGGGATTGCCGTCTGCGCCGAAGAAATCCCGCAAACTGCTGCCGCCTGCCTTGAGCGCATCCTGCAGCGTCGCCTTGATTTCCTCTGCCAATCGTTGACAGCGCTGCCGGCTTAGTTTGCTGGCAGGCGTTTTCGGATGGATGCCTGCTCGGAACAGCGCCTCACTCGCGTAGATGTTGCCGACGCCGACCACCACCGTGCTATCCATGATGACGTTCTTGATGGGCGCCGTGCGGCCTTGCATCGCTCGATACAGGCTGGCGCCATCAAAAGCCTCGCTCAGGGGCTCGGGCCCGAGATTGCGCAGCAGCTGATGCTGGCTGACGTCGCCTTCTATCCATAACACGGCGCCGAAACGCCGCGGATCACGCAGACGCAACAAGCGCCCGTCCTGGAAATGAAGATCGAAATGGTCGTGCTTCTGGGCGGGCTCGTCATGCTGCAACAGACAGATGCGACCCGACATACCCAGATG
Organism: Methylophilaceae bacterium; assembly: GCA_035761085.1. Classification (GTDB taxonomy): domain Bacteria; phylum Pseudomonadota; class Gammaproteobacteria; order Burkholderiales; family Methylophilaceae; genus DASTRT01. The sequence goes on along the minus strand of DASTRT010000043.1, from coordinate 100 downwards.
CAGGATCAGCGTGCCGGTATCAAACCGGGCAAGAATGTACTTGGCGCGCCGCGATAGCTCGCGCAGTTGCTGACCGGGTAGAAGCGCCGGCAATTCGACT
>DASTRT010000042.1:0-6692 GCA_035761085.1 Methylophilaceae bacterium | reverse complement strand
GGTAGAGGCGAGGATTAAGCTGCAATGCCTTTTCATAGCAGGCGATGGCTTCCTCCAGCCGGCCCAGCTCGCGCAGCACGTTGCCCAGGTTGTTGTGGATGTCGGCATCTTCCGGCTTCAGCTTCAACGCCTTACGGTAATTGTCCGCTGCCTCTGCCGGCTTGCCGAGCTCGCGCTGGGCATTGGCCAGATTGTAGTAAAGGTGGGCATGCTTGCCGGCCAGCTCGATCAGTTCCTCATAAGCGGCTTCGGCTTGCCGGAACTGCCCGGCGGCGTGACATTGATTGCCCAGCGACTGCAGTGCGAAGCAGAGGGCATTCCACGCGTCGAGATCCTTGGGGTTGCCATGCAGCAGGCGGCGGAAGCAGCCAGCCGCTTCCTCGAAGCGCCCCAGCTCCTGATACAGGGAACCCAGGTTGGTGTGAATTTCAGCGTCTTGTGGAGCTAGCTGCATCGCCTTTCGATAGCTTGCCAGCGCGGCTTCCGGCTGCCCGGCAGCGCGTAGTGCCAGGCCCTGGTTATTCAGATAGTCGGCATTGCGTGGATCTATGGCGACCGCCTTGGCAATGAGGTTCGCCGCTTCCGCATGACGGCCCGTCTGATGGTAGAGGATGCCCAGCAGATGCAGGGTGTCGGCATGTCTGGGGTTCTCCGCCAGCAGCTCACGGTAACAGGCTTCGGTTTCGGTATGACGTCCTGCGCGGTGCAGATTGAGTGCCTTGCGGTAGCGTTGTGCGAAATTCATGCGCGCATTTTACCGTAGGGAAAAGCTGCCAAGCCCTGTACGAGCCGTTTCAAGCCATACTTGCGCAGCAGGAAGCGATTGGGGTCAAGCGCCGCCAGTAGTTTGGCATCGACCGGAGCTGGTTCGCCATTCAGCGCCGAGGCCAGCATTTCCGCACACAACGGCGCATTGATGAAGCCCTTGGAGCCATGGCCGGCATTGACATATAGGCCATCGAGCCAGGGCAAAGTCATCGGGTCTACGCTGTAGCGGGGCGGCCTGGCGGAAAGCGCCACATGGTCGAGCAGCGGGCCCGCCATGGGCAGGTAATCCGGTGTGACGGCGCGCAAGGCGGCACGCCCCTCACGCGACTGGGTCTGCAGACTGGCATGCAATTCGGGCGACAATCGGCGCAGCATGGCGAGATTGGCCTGGTCATCGCTTTCGCGAAGGCTAGTGTCAGTATCATTCGACGAGAACGTGGCTCCTGCGCAATGTCTGCCGTTCACCGCCGGACTCACATAGCCATCGGTACAGACCACAACCTCGAGCTTGCGGCTCTCGGCCGTGGCGGCAAGGCTGGTGATCTGGCCGCGCACGGGTTCAAGCGGCAGATGCGCAGCCTCCGGGAAGGCATTTGTCTCATTGGCGCCTGCCAGGATGACGGTTCTGGCTTCCCCTAGCAGGGTTTCCTCCTCCAGCACTTGCCACAGCTCGCCAGTGCGTTGCAGCCGGGTTGCGGTTGCCCTGACGCGGCGAATATTGGGATGATCGGCCAGCGCATGACAGAAGGCGACAGGATTGACCCAGCCGGCGTTAGGCATAAAAAGGCCGCCATGTGCCACGCGAAAACCGGCAATTCGGCTAGCTTCATCCGTATCTACCGCTCGCACCAATTCTTGCGGCAGGGCCCGCGTCGCGACCGCTTCGCAGCGCGCCGCTTCCCGTCCATCGAAGGCCAACTGCAGCAAGCCGCAGGGCCCATAATCGGCAGGCGCAAGATCAAGGCGCTGCAGCAGGCGCGAGGTGTGCAGGAAGCCTTGCAGGGCCAGTCGACCGAGCGCGATATCTTGTCCGGTCAGGCGCGGGTAGAGCACGGCAACCGGGTTGCCGGAAGCTTCCTGTGCCAGAGTGTTGTGCCGCTCGACCAGAGTAACTTGCCAGCCTTTGCTTGCCAGGGCCTGCGCACTGGAGGTGCCGGCGATGCCGCCGCCGATGACGATGGCCCGTTGGTCCGGTTCGCAATGGGGTTCACCGTTGCCTGCATACCGGCCGGCCAGCATTTCACGCTTGGAGCCGTAGCCCTTCACTTTAACGGCCTCGAAGCCTGCCGCCTGCAATCCACGGCGAACGTCACCGGCGCTGGTAAAGGTGGCGAACGTGGTTTTGCGATGGGATAACCTGGCCATGCTGTCGAACAGCGATTGCTGCCACATCTCCGGATTTTTGGCGGGGGCGAAACCGTCGAGGAACCAGGCATCGACCTGCGCGCGGAGCTGCGGCAGGGTATCGCGCGCATCGCCGATCAGCAGGGTGAGCGTGACATTGCCATGGTCGAACACCAAGCGATGCCAACCCGGCGTGACGAAGCGATATTGTTCCAGCAGTTGATCGCTCAATACGCCGAGCTCCAGCCACAGCGCCAGGGCCTGCGTCAGCTCCTCGTGGCGTAACGGATATTTTTCGATGCTGACGAAATGCAGCCGGGCGTCGGATGATACGACTTCCCGCCATAGTTGCCAGGCGCATAGGAAATTCAGCCCGGTTCCGAAACCGGTCTCGCCTATCGTAAAATTCCTATGGCGCAGCTGCTGCCAGCGTTCGCGCAGGCGGTTGTGTTCGAGAAACACATGGCGCGTCTCCAGGAGGCCGCTTTCTCGTGAAAAATAGATATCCTGATGCAGGATGGAGTAGGGTTGGCCATCCTGCCAGCCGAGGACTTGCGATTGCGTCATCTGTTGTATTTCATATGGCGGCGTTTGCCGAAGAATTGGGGATGATTTTATTGGCTTCAACTATACCGTGTATGCCTGCTTCCATGAATATCACTGCAAATAAGGCCGCATGGCGATAAGCGTAGCGCATACAGGCAATCCGGCCGAGCCGTCCGCCTGGCTCAAGCGATATGCCTACCTGATCAAGCCGCCGGGTTGCGTGCTGGATATCGCGGCTGGCAGCGGTCGGAATTCACGCTGGCTGGCGGCGCAGGGCTGGCAGGTGGAAGCAGTCGATGTGGATGCAGCAGCACTGCAAACAATGGCAGGAGTTCCGGGCATCGCTACGCGCGTTGCCGATCTTGAGCAGGGGCCATGGCCGTATGCAGAGCGGAAATTCGATGCCATCGTCGTCTGCCGCTACTTGCATCGGCCCTTGCTGCCTTTGCTGGCGGCCAGCCTGGAGCCCGGCGGTGTACTCATTTATGAGACCTTCATGCAAGGCCACGAAGCCTATGGCCGACCGAAGAATCCCGATTTTCTGCTGCGGCCCAACGAGCTGCTTGAGGCTTTCGCCGGAGAACTCCTTCCGCACGCCTTCGAGCAGGGTTTGGATGTTGCGCGGCAGGCGGTAGTACAGCGCATCTGTGCCGTGGGGAGGGCGGCTTTTCCTGCCCGGTTGACGAACGAAATGTAAAACTTTCCCACCGTTTTCTGTTCAGAAGAGAACAGCACTCTCGATAACAACACTACATACTTTGAATATGCTGCCCGCACCCATTCCTATCGATGAAGATTCCCGGCTCGCCTCGCTGCGCAGGATGCAGATCCTCTCCACGCCGGCGGAGGAGCCCTTTGACCGCATTACACGTGTGGCATCCTATGTTTTTCAGGTACCGATTGCGCTGATCTCACTGATCGATGCCGACCGCCAGTGGTTCAAGTCCAGCGTTGGCATCGCCGAGCAGCAGACCCCGCGCGAGGTCTCGTTTTGCGGGCACGTGGTCCACAGCGGCGAGCCGATGATCATCGAGGATGCCAGCAAGGACGACCGCTTTGCCGACAATCCCCTGGTCTGCTCCGGGCTGAATATCCGTTTTTATGCCGGCCATCCCTTGCGCAACCATGAGGGCTATATCGTCGGCACTCTCTGCCTGATCGATCAAAAGCCGCGTAGCCTGACCCGCAAGGAGCAGCAGATACTGGAAGATCTCAGCAGCTGGGCGGAAACGCTGTTCATCGCCCGCGGCTTGAGCCGGGCAATGACGGGCCTACTGAATGAACTCGATCTGGCCAAGCGCGAAAGCATGATCGACCCGCTGCTGCGTACCTGGAACCGCAGCGCCATCATGGATATCCTGTCGCGTGAGAACGATCACGCCAGCCGTGAGGAAACGCCACTCTCCATCCTCATGGTAGATGTGGATCATTTCAAATCCATCAACGACGTGCACGGCCATCCCGTGGGCGATGTGGTCCTGGTCGAAGTGGTCAAGGCGCTGCGCCAGCAATTGCGTTCCTACGATTCCATCGGCCGTTACGGCGGTGAGGAATTCATGGTGGTGCTGCCCAGTGCCGGGAGGAATGAGGCGATCAAGCTGGCCGAGCGCCTGCGCAAGGGAGTGGAATCTGCGCTTATCGAAGTCGGCGACACGCGAATTCCCTGCACGGTCAGCATTGGTGTGAAATCGATTGATCCGCATTTTGAACAGCACATCGATACTCTAGTCATGGCGGCCGACCATGCCCTGCTTGCTGCAAAGAGCAAGGGCCGCAACCGCGTCGAATATGCCGAGGACTGAAATGCCGTTCTGATTTGGCACAGACTATACAAGTCTGTATACTCCGGCTTATTCATTCACCGCGCCAAATCGTTCCATGAAACTCATCCGCTCGGGCTATGCTGTTCTACTTCTGCTGATATTGTCCGGCTGCGTGTCGCAACCGGTTTCGGACAACACCACAAATAATATCCGGCATGCCAGCAATGCCGAATGGCCCAGCTTCGGGCGCGACTACTCAAATCAGCGCTATTCCCCGCTAAGCCAGATCAATACCGCCAATGTGGGCAAGCTCGCTCCCGCCTGGCATTACCACAGCGGTGTCTCCGCCACTTTCCAGGCCACGCCCATTGTGGTGGATGGCGTCATGTACGTTTCGCTGCCTTATAACCACGTGGTTGCGCTGGATGCCAAAACCGGCAAGCAGCTCTGGCGATACGAGCACCAGCGTCGGCCCGGCTGGAGGCTATGCTGCGGTCCCGCCAATCGCGGGGTGGCTGTTGGTTACGGCATGGTTTTCATGGGCACGGTGGACGCACGTCTGGTTGCGCTGGATGCCAGGACCGGGCAGGTCAAATGGGATATCGATGTGGTCGATGCAGCGGTGACCACCGAAGGGCAGGGCTCGCTGAATGCCGCCGACCCGTTGAGTCGTGCGAAAACCACCGGTAGCACCGGCGTGGGCATCGCCATGGCACCGATAGTCTATAACGGCAAGGTGCTGATCGGCATCACCGGTGTGGGTTACGGATTACATATCGATAATCCGCGTTCGGATGCACCGCTGGGCGCCGTGATCGGCGTGGCCGGTCTCTATGGCCGTCCCGGATTCATGGCGGCCTTCGACGTGCATACCGGCAAACGCATCTGGCAGTTCGACACCATTCCATCCCAAGGCTGGGAGGGCGAATTCAGGGCAACCACGCCTGAAGGCGTGCCGCTGCACCGCAATATTGAGAACGAAAAAGCGCATGTGGCAGATTTTCCCGATGCCTGGCGATATGGCGGCGGCTCCGCCTGGAGCACGCCGGCAATCGACCCCAAGCGCAACCTGCTGTTTTTTGGCACCGGTAACCCTTCACCGCAGATGAATGACCTTTCGAGGCCCGGGGATAATCTTTATACCGTCTCGCTGATCGCGCTGGATGCCGATACCGGCAAGCTGCGCTGGTATTACCAGCAGGTGCCGCACGACCTGTGGGGCTACGACCTGGCGAGCCCGCCGGTGCTGTTCGATCTTGAACAGGACAGCAAATCCATTCCTGCCGTGGCGCAGGCTTCGAAGACCGGCTGGCTGTATGTCCACAACCGGGAAACCGGCAAGCTGCTGCTGAAATCGGAAGCCTTCGTGCCGCAGCACAACCTGTTTGCCCCGGCCACGCGTGAAGGCACCGTGCTGTACCCCGGCATTCTGGGCGGGGCCAGCTGGTCGCCGACTGCGGTGAACGAAGCGAAACAGACGGGGTACGTCGCTGCCATGCACTCGCCCATCAAGTACACCCTGCATGAAGCCCCGGCCAAAGATGGACAGCCGCCCATCCTCTATGCCGCCTCCGAGCCGACGGAAGATCCTCGCTGGGGCCTGTTGTCCGCTATCGATCTCGGTACGGGCAAGATCAGCTGGCAGCACAAGACGGCACAACCTCTGGTCAGCGGAGTTCTGGCGACGGCCGGTGGTTTGCTGTTCGTCGGCGAGGGCAACGGCAGTTTCGATGCCTATGATGCAGCCACCGGCAAGCTGCTATGGCAGGACAAGGTGGAGGCTGGCGTCAACGCGCCTGCCGTTACCTATGAAATCGACGGCACTCAGTATGTAGCCGTGGTGGCCGGCGGCAATTCCCTGTTTGGCTTCAAGGCTGGCGACAACGTGCTGGTATACGCCTTGCCGAAGTAGCGAAAATTAATGACTTTCATTAGATACAGGAAGGTCGCCAATAGATTATGCTGGGCATAGAAACAAAAATAAGAAAAACAACGGGAGAGCGAAATTCAGTTCCTGAGCGGCATTCCAGCCCCGGACCGGCTTTATCTTGGGTCGTATGACCCTGTCCTTGTTGTTGTCTCGATTTTCATCGCGGTTTTCGCTTCCTACTCCGCACTCAACGTAGCCCATAGAATCCCCGGCGCCACCCATCGCAGCGGCAAGCTCGCGTGGGCGGCTATCGCCTCGCTCGTGATGGGTACGGGCGTCTGGGCCATGCACTTTATCGGCATGCTCGCCCTCAACTTGCCTTGCGGCATCTATTACGAGCC
>DASTRT010000041.1:0-2802 GCA_035761085.1 Methylophilaceae bacterium | reverse complement strand
AAGCCTGCTGCTCCAGCCGCCAAGCCCAAGAAACGTATTGTTCCTCCGCCTCCGCCACCTCCTGAGCCGGGTCTGCTCGATGGCTTGATGGAGGATCCCACTCTGATCGCTGCTGCTGGCGGCGGTCTCGTGCTGCTCGCTGGCGGCTGGCTGTTCCTGCGCAACCGGCGCAGACGCAACCTGGATAGCTTCGAGCAAGGGATTTTGACTGCTGGCGGCCTTAAGGCAAATACCGTATTCGGCAACACGGCTGGCGGCACGGTGGACACTGGCGACACGTCATTCCTGACCGATTTCTCGCAAAGCGGCGGCGGCATGATCGATACGCATGACGTTGATCCTATCGCTGAAGCCGAGGTTTACATGGCCTACGGTCGTGATGCGCAGGCAGAGGAAATCCTCAAGGACGCAATCGCCAAGGAACCGCAGCGCTACGAATTACACCTGAAGCTGCTGGAGATTCTTGCCAACCGTAAGGATACGGCCGCTTTTGAGACGATTGCAGGCGAGCTCTATTCGACCTTGGGTTCTGGTAACCCAACCTGGGCCAAGGTGGCAGAGATGGGCCACCAGCTGGAGCCAGGTAATCCACTGTACGACACCAAGGGCAGTGCTTCCGGTGCTGCAGCAGTCGTAGCTGCGAGTGCAGTTGCAGCTGCGGCCGCAGCCTCCAACCTCGAAGCCAGCGATTTCGAGAATGCGGAAGAGCTCAAGGAATCCAGCCTCGATTTCTCCATGGATACTGCAGCTCAAAGCGAACAGCCCGCAGTAACCCCGCTGGAAGAAACATCTTCGCTGATGGATTTCAACATGGGCTCATCGGCTAATGCTGAAACAGATAAGCCGTTGTCCGAAATGACAACCATGTCGGACAGCATTTTCGGTGCTACGCAGCCGCAGCCCGAGGACGAGTCTTCGAGCCTGAAGTTTACGGCGCCCGAAGTTTCCAGGGATGAGGAAGTCACCGCTGGCTTGACGGACTTCGGTACTACCGTACCTGGGCTGGAAATGCCAGAAATGGGTTCCTCGGAAACGAATGCCGCAATCGAGCCGACTGAGCCTCCACAGCCAGCCGCTGTTGAAGATGGTGGCCTCAATTTCGAAATGCCGGAGTTGAAGACGTCGGAAGCTGAAGAAAGCATGGAGCCAACTGCACCGGAAGAGCTGCCAAGCTTCGGTCAAACCCTGATGATGGACGCGTCTGCTGCTGATAACGAAATTAGTTTTGAGGTGCCGGGAGCAGAGACTCCCTCGCTTGAATTGCCGGATCTGGGTGAATCGGCAGAGGCGGTAGAGGAAGAAAAACCTGCGGAAGCTAATGGCCTAGATTTCAGCTTCGACAGCATGCTTGAAGCCTCTGAAGAGGTGAGCTTCGAGAGCGAAGAAGAGGAAACGCCAAACCCGCCTGAGATCGATTTGTCCGGCATCAGCCTTGATTTCGGTCCGACCATTGATAATCCGGAAGCCCACCAAGAAGAGATTACAATCAGTTCTGGCGCCGAAGCGGCAACGGGAGCGGGTGAATCTGCGGAAGTCGAAACCAAGCTTGATCTGGTTACTGCCTACATGGAAATGGGCGACAAGGAAGGCGCACGCGAATTGCTCGATGAGGTCATGAAGGAAGGCGGACCGCAACAGAAGGAGCGTGCCCAGCAGATGATCAATGAAATGGGCTAGGCAGCTTGCTACATTGGAGCCGGGCTAAGCCCGGCTTTTTTGTTGGAAGAACACTCTTGCATCCATCTGTCAGGATTATTTATCTGTTAACACTGGCATTTGCTGTGTATGCGCTGGGACCACGCAGTATGCTGGTGCTGATGGCAGCACTGGCGGGTCTGCTGCTGTACTTCAGGGCCGGTAATTTTTTGAACATGCTGAAACGCATGCGCTGGCTGTTTTTATTCCTGATGATTATTTATGCATTCAATACGCCCGGTGAATATGTACGCAATTGGCCTGTCGATCTTGCACCCACCTATGAAGGGCTGCAGGCCGGGCTCTGGCAGGTAGGCAAGATTGCTGCAATGCTGGCCGGCGTTGCCTTGTTGCTGAAGACGACGAGCCGGAATAGCCTGATGGCCGGGTTTTTTCTGCTGATGTATCCACTCAAATGGATAGGGCTACATCCTGAACGCCTTGCCGTCCGTCTTTGGCTGACCCTGCATTATGTTGAGCAGACGCCGCCTGCCCGTTCCATTGCCGCATTCCTGAATTCACTGGACAAGGTCGACAGGCAAGAAGCTAGTTCCGAAATGCTGGGTAACATTCAGCTCGACATTCCTCGATTGTCCTGGCGTGACATGGCGGCGGTGCTTCTTCTGATCGTTGTGGGGGAGCTGCTGTGAGAATTGCCTTGGGCATCGAATACGATGGCATGCCTTACTGTGGCTGGCAAAGTCAGCCGGGCGGCTGCGGTGTTCAGGATCGCCTGGAAAAATCACTGCAGACCATGGCTGGCCATCCACTTCGTGTGATCGCCGCGGGCCGTACCGATACCGGTGTCCATGCCATGATCCAGGTCGTCCATTTTGATACAGAAACCGCTCGCCCACTGAATGCCTGGGTACGCGGAGTAAACACCATGCTGCCAGACAGCTTGCGGGTGCTATGGGCGTGCCAGGTCGACGAAGATTTTCACGCCAGGTTCAGCGCATTCGAACGCAGCTATCAATATCTGATGGTCAATAGCGCTATTGCGCCAGCCATCTTGAGCGGCAAGGCAGGGTGGTTTCACGCGTCATTGGATGTCGGGGCAATGCAGCAGGCTGCGCACCATTTCGTGGGGGAGCATGATTTCAGCGC
>DASTRT010000040.1:0-2690 GCA_035761085.1 Methylophilaceae bacterium | reverse complement strand
CAAGGAGAAGAGAATCTATGGCCGGCTGCGGCTCACCGTTTCCATCAAGGCGGATGGCAGCATCGAAAAGATCGAGATCGACAAGAGCTCAGGTTTCAAGGTGCTGGATAATGCGGCACGCCGCATAGTCGAACTGGCCGCGCCCTATGCACCATTCCCCGATGATATCCGCAAGGATACCGATATCATCGAAATCACACGCACCTGGACCTTCACCAAGGAAGACAGTCTGGCAACGGATTTTTGACATGAGCAACTACTACCAGCATCACGTGTTTTTCTGCCTCAACGTGCGCGAAAATGGCGAGCAATGCTGCACGCAATTCGGCGCCGAGGCCATGTTCGACTACATGAAGAGCAAGATCAAGAAACTCAAACTCAACGGCAAGGAGCAGGTGCGGGTAAACCGGGCCGGCTGCTTCGATCGCTGCTCGGAAGGCCCGCTGATGGTCATCTACCCACAGGCGGTCTGGTACACCTTCGTCGATGAGCAGGATATCGACGAAATCATCGAATCACACATTCTCAACGGCAAGGTCGTGGAGCGCCTGCTGGTTTAGAAGACTTTAACCCAGCAGTTTCTGGATCAGCGCTTTCAATTCCTGCGCCGTCTGCCGATCCAACGGGTGCGGCGGCGTTTCGTGCGTGGTTTCGCCCCAGATGGCATTGGGGAAATGCCGGTCCTCGTGGAATCGCGGAATCACGTGCCAATGGATATGCGGTGTCTTGTTGCCCAGGCTGGCCAGATTGATCTTGTCCGCCCGCAGCACTTCCCGCACGGCTTTTTCAACCGCAAATACCACGGTCATCAGCGCCATGCGCTCCTGTTCGGTCAGGTCGGTCATTTCCTTCACGTGGCGATTCAGGATGACCCGGCAAAACCCCGGATAATCTTCATTCTCCACGCGGACCACGCGGCACAGGGCATCCTGCCAGATCAGTTCGCCACCCGGCGAAGCGCACAATTCACAAGCCATTGTTTTCCTTCAGTAAGTGTCGTTCAAGCATAACGAGATTTTGTTACGGTTTTTCCATCAGGCGGCAATATAGCAAAAACGGCCATGCATGGTTGAGCATGAGCGCGAAAATAATCATAATGCCCTGAGGATTCGCCGTTCTTCATTCCAATCAGGCAAAGGAGATGCGTGTGCAACTGGCAAGCATGAACTTGAGCTGCTTTCCCCAATACTCTGCCTTTATGTTCGGCCTCCCACTGAGACTTCATCGGCTTCCAAGTAGTTTTGGCCTAACTCATTAGCGATTGCGGGATGGGCGTGCAACAGATCTGGGCCATCATATTTCTGGGATTCATTATTCTGTCGCCTACGGCAATGGCAGAGCAGACAGCAAGCTCAGCCTCCGTCCCCGACACCATGGAAGCCCGCGTCCAGGCTTGTGTTATCTGCCACGGCGAGAATGGCCGCGGCATCGAAAACGTCTACTTCCCCCATCTTGCCGGCAAGCCCGCCGGTTATCTGTATCACCAGCTCGTGGCGTTTCGCGATGGTCGCCGCCGCTACAACCCCATGAATTACCTGCTGGCCTACCTGCCAGACGAATACCTGCAGAAAATGGCCGAATACTACGCCAGCCAGGAATTCAAACCCACCCACACACCTTCGACCGCTTCCGCACAGGTGCTGAAGCAGGGACAGAAGATCGTCACGCAGGGCATCCCTTCCAAACAGATTCCCGCCTGCACCGCCTGCCACGGACCAGGGTTGACCGGGCGTGAGCCCGGCATCCCCAGCCTGCTGGGATTGCGGGCCGATTACATCAGCGCCCAGCTCGGCGCTTGGCGCTACGGCACACGCACGGCCATCGCTCCCGATTGCATGCAATTGGTGGCGAGCCGCCTGAGCGAGCAGGAGGTAAGCGCCGTTGCCGCCTGGCTGGCTTCGCAGGAAGTACCCGACACGGTGAGGCCGCTCAAGGCTGACCATACCCGGTTGCCGCTGGAATGCGGGAGCCAGAAATGAACGCCATGCATCCAAGACGCCTGGCCCTACGCATCAGCGCCCTCCTGGCATGCACCATTGCGATCTATGCCTTCGACAGCCTGCAATCACTGGCCGCTCCGGCGAGCGCCAAACCGATGACCGCGCAGATTGCCCGTGGCAAATACCTCGCCCAGGCCGGCGACTGCATCGCCTGCCACACCGTCCCCGGCACGCCCATTTTCTCCGGCAACCGCGCGTTGCCCACGCCGTTCGGCACCCTCTATTCCCCCAACATCACGCCGGACAAGGAAACCGGCATCGGCACCTGGACCGCGGATGATTTCTACCGCACGATGCATGAGGGCCGCTCCAAGGACGGCTCGCTACTCTATCCCGCCATGCCGTTCGCCTCTTACACCAAGGTGACGCGCGAGGATTCCGACGCCATTTATGCCTATCTGCGCTCGATCCCGGCAGTAAAAGAGCCTCGGCGGCCTCACGAAATGAAGTTTCCCTATAACAACCGCAGCCTGCTAATCGGCTGGCGCACGCTGTTTTTCGACGAGGGCGAATATGTGCCGGACAAGGCCAAGTCGGCCGAATGGAACCGCGGTGCCTACCTGGTGCAGGGGCTGGGCCATTGCTCCATGTGCCACACACCGATCAACATGCTGGGCGGCTCGTCCCAGGCGAATGCCTTCAAGGGCGGCCTGATTCCCATGCAGTACTGGTATGCGCCGTCGCTGACTT
>DASTRT010000039.1:0-2471 GCA_035761085.1 Methylophilaceae bacterium | reverse complement strand
CCGTCACCAATGGCACCGCAAAGGCGCATGGCGCGGGTAATCATATCCAGAGCGGTGGTCATTATTCGTCAGCTTCGACAGCAGCCTTGCCGCCTTTAGTTGCCTTGGCCTTCTTGCCGCCAAGCGGTGCAAAGCCTTCCTCGCTTTTCAGCTTTTCCTCGGCTTCGTTGAACACGATGATGCACTGGCCCTCAAGCTCGCCGTTGTGGTACAGCGCTTTCGGGTACTCCTGATGTGGTTGAGACATATTCCCTCCAGAAAAGCCCCCTTACGGGGGCCGTTGGTTACACGTTGAACCCGGCCTGCGTGGATTCCAGACGCAACAACTGAATGTCGTAGGTCTGGGATGCCGTAGGCGTGATGCCGGCAGCGGTATTGTTGGAGAACGTGATAGCGACCGTATTTGCAGCCGAAACACGCCAGCCGACAATGCCGAGGCCTGCCTGTGCAGTGGGTTTGGAAATGCCGAGAACCTTGTCGCTGGCGAGAACGCCAGGAACGGTGAAAGTTTGCTCGGCGGTGGTGTTGGCGGCGACCAGAGCCGGCGAAAGCGTGACAGAAACCACACTCATGCCGACCACGTTGCCCATGATGACGCCTGTAGTCATGATCTTCTCCTGATAGCTGTAAAGGAAAAGAGGGCCAATCAAGGCCCCCTTATGGCTTAGTTGGAGAGGATGCGGGCTGCAAGCTGCGCGCGGATGGTCTTGTAGCCATACAGCACGTCGATACGGCAGGGGATGGTATCCGTGCCGATGGCGTACTGGCGTGCTACCCGCAGGGAGATGCCGTCATACACCTCACGCGCACCCCATGCGCCGTACTGGCTGACATCTTCCAGGTCGGCGGTGGCGAAGGTGAAGGCATCCTTGTGGTAGACCAGCGATGGCTTGTAGACAGCGGAAGCTCCGCCAACCTTGGTCAGAGCCGAGCCATTCGCCATACCTGCGGCTACCACGTTCTGGCGGCCGGTGGTGGTATAGATGGGCGGATAGAAGCTTAGGTTGCCCGCGCCACCGGCATAGTCGGCAGTAACGACGAACTGCTGCAGGACACCGGTATCTGCCTTGGTTTCAGGATGCACGCGGTTACAACCAGCAACGGTGAAGATGTCGCCACGCTTGAATGTATTAGCACCTGCAGCCAGCGTGACAGTAGTCGATCCGTTGGTGGTCACGGCACCGTTCACCGTGTAACCGGTGGCAGAGGCGCAAGTGCCGGTGGTCTGGTTGGCCAGCAGCGTGTTTTCATAGATGCTACCGAAACCAGCCGTCTTGCCCACCATGCCTTCGCGATACTGATCCGAGATGGTGCTGCTGTCCTGGAACAGACCCTTGAGGGAGTCTACCAGGTCCAGGTTGTCCTGCGTGTTCAGCAACATGGAGCGGTTGGAGGTTGGCGCCAGGGAGTCGGTCAGCAGCTTGCGGCCGGTCAGCACCTTGTTCAAGGTGATGGCGGAGCCGATGTTGTTGACCGCCTGGTACACATCGAGCGCCATGTTCAAGGCATCGGCTTCGATGTTGGCGGCCAGCACAGCCATTGCGGGTTCCAGGATGCGCTCGGAGAAGTCATCCAGGGAAAGCGTTAGCTCGGCGCTGGTAAAGGTGGTATCTACGTGCTTCTGGCTGCTCACGGTCAACGTGGTGGACAGTTCGGAAGTGGTCTGGGTGGAAAGGGCAGCACCGGAAGAAACGGTGTACTCGTTGGGCAGGCGAATCTTCAGGTCGGAACCGATCTTCGCGCCGGACTTCGCATAAGCGCTGTCGTACTGACGGTTGATGGATCCGATGAAGTTCAGCTTTTGATGGAGAATGCGCAGGGCTTCACGCGTCACCATCGTTGGGGTGAGGATGGAATTCGACATTTTCTATACCTTTCGGGAATAAAAAAACCGCCTTCCGGCGGTTCGTTTACCCTGTTCGCACCTGCTTGTTTCGCTTCTTCATCCATGAGTCCGTGCTGTCGTTATCAGCCGGTGAAGAAGAAACAGTTGTCGTTCCCTTTACAGGGTTTGGCGGTTTTGGTGCGTCCGAGGGCTTGGGAGGGTCTGTTTTATCGGCAGGTGTCAGCTTCGCCTCGATCTTGCCGAGCTCGCGCGCTGCAGCGATTGGCGAAAGTTGCGCAATACGGGTGGCCTCGTCAGGGTTTTTCCCAAGGTAGTAGGCAAGGTCCGGCCCGATGTCGGATTCCATGATGACTTCGATCATGGCCCGGGAAACGGGCAAGTCCTGATCGACAACATCATCGAAATCCGGCATGCGTTCGCGTGCCTTTTCGGCGCGTTCGGCGTAGGTCTTGGCCTTCGCTTCGCGTGTCTGCTTTTCCTTGGCTTCCTCTGCTTCCGCTTCGGCTTTCCGGCGTTCCTCTGCGACGGTGTGCTTTGCAAGGGCTTCGAGATAGTCCTCGTAGGTTGCAAAATCTTCCTGCTTTGGCTTGCCTTCAGGCTTGGCGGCTGGCTCATCCTTCGGCGT
>DASTRT010000038.1:0-2098 GCA_035761085.1 Methylophilaceae bacterium | reverse complement strand
CAAGGTGTTGTCGATCGCGATCACGCCATCCTGGCGATAGCGGGTGGTCGGGTCGGCTTGCAGCCACTCCAAGCGATGGGCATTGATCCGCTCCACGTCCCAGGGCGCCTCGGTCAGCCAGCGATTGAGGCAGGATTGGTCTGTCGTGGCAGCGAACTCGCGATTGATTCCGCTGACCGTTTTGTGCTCAGCGATGAACAAGCCGGTCAGATATTCGGCAAAATGGATGCGGGCCGGTTCATTGGGGAAGAAGTCACCAAACTGGACGAGCAACTCTTCCACGACCTGCGGGATGGCAACAACCGCCGGCATAGCCCTCTCCCTCGCGCTGCATAGTCAGTACTGGCTGAGGGGGATCGTACACGTCCATGCACATCGGCGCAAATTTGCAAAACTTCAGTCCTTACTTAACTCTTGCAGATCGGATACCGCTTTAGGGTAAGGCGAGGTGCAGTCGGATGGTTTCGAAACTGAGACCCTCACGCGTGCGCTCGACGACCCACGCGAGTGTTTTGGATAGCGCTTCACGGAACATTAGCCGGCACGCTTCGCCGATGGTCGTCAAGCGAACATGAGCCCAGTCATGGGCGCGGTCGTGCTGCAACTGGCTCATCAGGGCGCTGTACGCGAGGAACACGAGATACATATGCCGGGTCTGGCCCTCGCCGCTCCGCAGCTGACAATCGCCCATGCCCAGGTGCTGCTTCCCGTCACGATGAAAGGTCTCGGTGCCGGTCCAGCGTTTCCGATAGCTTTTGAGCACGCGGTGGGTTTCCCAGCGCACCCGGTTGGTGATCAGAATCTTACTGGGTGTCTCGGCGCGCTGGCTCTTCCATAGCACCACGATTCGCACAGGGTGGTTCACCTTCGGGAGGCGAATGGTCTTGGTGAAATACCATTGGGTTTTGCCCGCGACGGTGATCTTGCGCCGGGCCAGCGGGCCGAGTTGGCTGCTGATCCACTCGCTGAGCTTCCAGTCGCGTCCATCGACCGTGATGGTGCGATTGGCTTTCAGGTCGCCAACATAGGCTCGCGTAGTGGCGTGAATATGGTTCATGATCTCGGCGTTGGTGAAGTAGCTGTCGAAGGTAAAATCACCCGGGATCTGGCGCGCGATCACCCAATCGACCAGTTCGATGCACAGCTGGGTGTGATTCTTGAACGGCGTGCCGTCCGCAGTGCAGGCGTCTTCCTTGCGAAAGCGGCGGAAGTCAAGTGGGTAATGTTTGCCAGAGACCTGGACATAGTTGGCAATCAGGTAGTCGTGAGCGATCAGATGCCGCTGATCGGCGTGATCCCAGAACCAGCCAGCATCCTCAATCAGCTTGCCAGTGTGGTCAATCAAGGTGTTGTCGATCGCAATCACGCCATCCTGCCGATAGCGCGTCTGCGGGTCTTGTTGGAACAGCGCCAGCCGTCGATCGTTGAGGGCCTGCACATCCCACGGCGCTTCGGTCAAGAAGCGGTTGAGACAGGATTGGTCCGTCGTGACGGCAAACTCGCGGTTGATGCCGCTGACGGTCTTGCGTTCAGCGATGAACAAGCCGGTCAGATACTCGGCGAAATGACGCCGTTCTGGTTCATTCGCAAAGAGGTCGCCGTATTGAGTTAGGAGTTCCTGCACGACCGTCGGGTAGGCCACAATCGCTGGCATAGGCGCCTCCCGCAACAGCGGTAACGGATGGCGTACGAATGCCTTATCCTACATCTGCCGAGGGGCTTGGTCAACTTTGCAAAACTTCAGTCCTTATATGGAACTGGATCAAAGCCAGCTTTTCGGAAAGCATCTACCGCTTGTTGCTCAGCACTCGGGCCGTTAGGCATGTAGTGGCCAGAGAGATTGTTGACCTCAGCAATTCTCCCTCTCCAAACTTTTACTATTCCTGCAGCACGCACAGGTTTGCCGACTGCCAAATCAATATGGCCAGCAGAGGCGGTTCCCATGACGAGTTCGCCGTCCTCAGAGAGCATTTGGAAATTCTCATAGTAGCTGATGGTCATGCCGGCACTGAAGCTCTTTTGCGTACATACGGTCGTTCCTGGTCCGGATCTGGCGCGATAGAACGCAACATTCGTTGAATTGACGCCCAATAGATCC
>DASTRT010000037.1:0-11370 GCA_035761085.1 Methylophilaceae bacterium | reverse complement strand
GCACGTCCGTCAGGCCCTGGTCGTTAGTGTAAGAATGGATGGTGGTCATGAGACCGTTGACGATGCCAATCTTGTCGTGCAAGGGCTTGATCAGCGGTGCCAGGCCGTTGGTGGTACAGGATGCGTTGGAAATGATGGTGTCGCTGGCCTTCAGGGTCTGATCGTTGACGCCACAGACCACCGTGGCGTCAACGTCCTTGGCGCCTGGCGCGGAGATCAGCACCTTGCGTGCACCCTGGTCGATGTGCACCCAGGCCTTTTCCTTGGAGGTGAAGGCGCCCGTGCACTCATGCACGACATCGACGCCGATATCCTTCCATGGCAGCTCTTTGGGATTACGCGTGCCGAAGACGCGAATACGGTCGCCGTTGACAATCATGTAATCGCCATCAACTTCGACGGTGGCGTCGAACCTGCCGTGCACAGTATCGTACTTGGTCAGGTGCGCGTTCATATCGATTTCGCCTACACCGTTGATCGCCACAATCTCGATGTCCTTGCGGCCTTGCTCATACACTGCGCGCAGCACGTTGCGCCCAATACGACCGTAGCCATTGATTGCTACACGAATTGCCATTCAATTTCTCCTACAAAGCTTGGGCTACAAAACAAAACACCCCTTTGCAGGGGTGCCTTGTTGCTTGGTGAATTGCTTACAGTACCGACTTGGCGACTTTCACCACATTTTCGACGGTGAAGCCGAAATGCTTGAACAGTACGCCGCCAGGTGCGGATTCGCCGAAGGTGTCGATACCGACGACTGCGCCGTCCAGACCAACATACTTGCGCCAGAAGTCCGTCACGCCGGCTTCAATGGCCACACGCTTCACGCCAGGGATCAGCACGCTGTCCTTATAGGCTTGGTCCTGACGGTCGAACACGTTGGTAGAAGGCATGGAGACTACACGGGTCTTGGTGCCGGCGTTGTTCAGCTCGGCTGCCGCCTTGACTGCCAGATCAAACTCGGAGCCGGTGGCGATCAGGATGAGGTCAGGCTTGCCGTTGCTATCCGAGAACACATATCCGCCCTTACGGATCAGATCGAAATGCCCTTCGTCATGCTTGATGCCAGGCACGTTCTGACGGCTCAGCACCAGGCTGGTAGGACCATCCTTGCGCTCGACTGCGGCAGCCCATGCGATTGCGGTTTCGGTCGCATCGCCCGGACGCCATACATCCATGCGTGGGATGTAGCGCAGGCCGGAAGTGGTTTCGATAGGCTGGTGGGTCGGGCCGTCTTCGCCCTGACCGATGGAGTCGTGGGTCAGCACATAGATCACGCGCAGCTTCATCAGTGCGGACATACGCATGCCGTTACGCATGTAGTCTGAGAACTGATGGAAAGTACCGCCGAATGGCAGGATGCCGCCGTGCAGCGCCATGCCGTTCATGATGGCAGCCATACCGAACTCACGTACGCCGTAGGAAATGTAGTTGCCTGGCTCCTTGCCGTTGACATGCTTGAAGCCGGAGTAGCTGGTCAGGTTGGAACCGGTCAGGTCGGCCGAACCGCCGACGAATTCAGGCAGGACTGGGCCAAAGGCGGCGATGGCGTTTTGCGAAGCCTTGCGGGTAGCAATGGATTCAGCCTTCTCGTTGGTAGCCTTGACGAAGTTATTGACGGTTTCCTTCCAGTTGGCAGGCAGTTCGCCAGCCATGCGACGCTTGAATTCAGCGGCTTCTGCGGGGAAAGCCTTGGCATAGGCGTCGAACTTGGCATTCCACTCGGCTTCTGCCTTGGCGCCGCGGTCGACGGCGTTCCAGCCGTTATAGATATCTTGCGGTACAACGAAGGGCTCATGCGGCCAGCCGATGTTTTCACGGGTAGCGGCAACTTCTTCCAGACCCAGAGCGGAACCGTGGCAGTCGTGGGAACCGCACTTGTTGGGAGAACCCTTGCCGATGATGGTCTTGCAGCAGATCAGGGATGGCTTGTCGGTAACCTTCTTGGCTTCATCAATGGCCTTCTGGATCGCGTCGACGTCGTGACCATCGACGGATTGCACGTGCCAGCCGTAAGAGCGGAAGCGGCCGGCGGTGTCATCGGTGTACCAGCCTTCGATGTGGCCGTCGATGGAAATGCCATTGTCGTCCCAGAAAGCGATCAGCTTGCCCAGGCCCCAGGTACCGGCCAGTGCGCAGGCTTCATGGGAAACGCCTTCCATCATGCAGCCATCGCCTAGGAAGCAGTAGGTGTAATGGTCAACGATGTCGTGACCTGGCTTGTTGAACTGGTTGGCCAGCAGCTTTTCTGCCATGGCGAAGCCGACAGCGTTGCTGATGCCCTGGCCCAGCGGACCGGTGGTGGTTTCAACGCCGGGGGCGTAACCGTACTCGGGGTGGCCGGCGCACTTGGAATGCAGCTGACGGAAGGACTTGATGTCGTCGATGCTGACGTCATAGCCGGTCAGGTGCAGCAGAGAATAAATCAGCATGGAGCCGTGGCCGTTCGACAGGATGAAACGGTCGCGGTTAGCCCATTGCGGGTTCTTTGGATTGTGGTGCAGGTTGTGGTTCCACAGGACTTCTGCGATTTCCGCCATGCCCATGGGGGCGCCGGGGTGGCCGGAGTTGGCCTTCTGAACCGCATCCATCGACAGTGCACGGATGGCATTTGCCAGTTCTACACGAGTTGCCATTACGATCTCCCTAAAGTTAGCGAGAAAAAGGGCTATAACCGCGTATGGAAATGCGGGTCATGCCTTCCCTCAAATTCTTGGAATCCCCCTTAATTACAGGATTGCAGCTACTAAAATGAACGCTGCGTTTACTAAGAGGTTAAGTGCCGAATTATTGCCCAGATAGAAATTTTGGGCAATACCAAAAGGCCGCTGAATCAGCCATGTTGCAGCACCCATTGGCTCCATTCGGCAAACAAATCTGGGGCGCCCGCGGCAATGACCGATTTATGCCAGACATCGCCCGACCAGAAGTCCTCCGACTCCAGCGTGCGCATGCGGCCGCCAGCCTCCTGCAACACCAGGCAGGGGGCGGCATAATCCCATAGCTTCTGCCCGCCATGCAGGTAGACGTCGAACCGGCCAGCGGCCAGGTAGCACCAATCCAGAGCGGCCGATCCAAAATTGCGCTGCGCCTGGTAGGGAGGCTCCGCCGCGATGGACGATACCAGTTGTCTCGGCAGCCGCTTGAAATCGACCTCGGCGATCGCCTCGCGCAGATGCAAGGCCTCGTTGCCGGTAAAGCGCGTAATGGGCAGCCGCAGCTTGCCGGCACCGCTCACCAGGAAAGCGCCCTTGCCAGCCTGCGCATAAAAGAGTTCATCCAAGGCCGGTGCATACACCACACCCAGCATCGGCCGTCCGCGTTCCAGATAGGCGATGCAGACGGCAAACTGCGGCAGCCCGGCGATAAAATTGGAGGTGCCATCCACCGGATCCACGCACCAGACACCACCCTCGCCCTCGGCCCAGTTCTGCCGCTGCCGTTCTGCGGTCATTTCCTCGCCTACCACCGGGCAATCGAGGATGGCCTTGAGGCCGACTTCCAGCGCGGCCTGCGCGGCGAGATCGGCCTCGGTAAGCGCGGTGCCATCATGCTTGCGCTGACGCGCCACTTTGAGATAGTGCGGCATGACGACGTTGTCGCCAACGCCGCGTGCCAGCTCGATAAGCCTGTCCAGCATGCTATCCCGCATGACGCATCAGCCGCTTACGCGGCCTCCTTCCACTTGAGCGAGCAACCAATGCTGGCCACCTGATCACGCGGCCCCTGGCCGGTTTCGGCGACCTGCTTCATGGCATGGAACAAATCGCGCGTGCTGGTTGGCGCAGGGTTACGGCCGGCCTGGTCGAAGCGGCCGCGATACTGCAGCTCGAGATTTGCGTTGAATCCGAAAAAATCCGGCGTACAGACGGCGCCGTAGGCCTTGGCCACCTCCTGCGTCTCATCCAGCACATAGGGGAAGGGGAAATCGAACTGGGCCGCCACTTCCTTCATTCGTTCGAAGCTGTCATCTGGGTAATTGACCGTATCGTTCGACTGGATGGCGATGGCATTGACGCCGAGCGCTTTCAGCTCGCGCAGGTCCTGCACCAGACGCTCGCGGATGGCCTGCACGTATGGACAATGGTTGCAGATGAACATGACCAGCAGGCCCTTGGGGCCAGCTGCATCTTTGAGCGTCCAGTTCTTGCCGTCTACGCCGGGCAGGTTGAAATCCGGGGCCTTCCAGCCGAAGTCACAGACCGGTGGACTGATACTTGCCATTTCGCATACTCCTTCAATTAGAATTTGGACTCGCAAATTTGATGCCTGATTCTAACATCGCCTATTTTCCGCCATGTCCATCCCGCGTTTTCACTGCCCCACCCTACTCGCCCCTGGCGCGGTTGTCAGTCTGCCGCCCAACGCCGCCATCCACGCCAGCAAAGCGCTGCGGCTGCAAGCCGGCGACAAGGCCATCCTGTTTAATGGCGACTGCAATGATTACCTCTGCGAGCTCATTGCCTTTCACAAAGGCCAGGTTACCGCCAAAATCAGGGAGGTAAGGCAAAGCACGGTTGAATCACCCCTGAAGATTACGCTCGCCCAGGCCATTTCCTCGGGCGACCGCATGGATTTCACCCTGCAGAAGGCGGTCGAGCTGGGCGTTTCCGCCATTCAGCCCATAGCCAGCCAGCGCAGCGTGGTCAAGCTCTCTGCCGAGCGCGCCGAGAAGCGCCGCGAACATTGGCAGAATGTGGTGATTTCCGCCTGCGAACAATCCGGCCGCGCTGTCGTGCCGGAAGTGGCACCACCGCTGCCCTTGGCCAACTGGCTCGGCAGCATGGGCACGTTCCCCCTGCGCCTCACGCTGTCCCCCACGGCTTCCGGCACTCTGCATGACCTTGAACCCCCTACCGGTAGCATCTGTCTGCTGGTGGGTTGTGAGGGGGGCCTAACAGAAGCGGAGATCGAGATGGCTTCTAATAACGGCTTTCAACCCATCAAGCTGGGGCGCCGCATCTTGCGGACGGAAACAGCCCCGCTTGCCGCCCTCGCTGCCATGCAGACCTTGTGGGGGGATTTCAAAATTTAGTTGTTTATTTGCATTTTTTAATTAAAATATGCGTTTAACGCATAATCAGGATAGCTCGTGCTCGGCCAAGCCATACGCAAACGGCGCAAATTACTCAATCTGACGCTGCAGGAGCTCGCCAAGCGGGTGGGCGCTGACAGCGGCAACCTCTCGCGCATCGAGCGGGGCACGCAGGGCGTTTCCGAGGCCATGCTGCGGCGGCTATGCACGGCGCTCGACTGCACCCCTGCCTTCCTCTATTCGCATGCGGAGACGACCACGACCGCCTCGGTGCAGTCCGCGCCCAACCTCAACCTGCTGCAGCCTCGCGAATTCGTGCGCTGGTTCCGCTCGGCGGCACCTTATATCCATGCCTTCGGCGGCCACACCTTCGTCATCGCCTTCGGTGGTGAAGTGGTGGATGACGGCCAGTTTGTTGCACTGTCGCATGACCTCAACCTGCTGGCCAGTCTGGAAGTGCGACTGGTGCTGGTGCATGGTGCTCGTCCGCAGATCGAATCGCGGCTTAAAAAAGCAAAGATTGAGACCAGCCTGGTGGGCGGCCGGCGGGTAACCTCGGACGAAGCCATGGAAGCGGTCAAGGAAGCCAACGGCGCCGTTCGCGTCGAGATCGAGGCCCTGCTTTCCATGGGCCTGGTCAATTCACCCATGGCCGGCTCGGATATCCGCGTCGCCAGTGGCAATTTTGTCACCGCCAAGCCGGTCGGCGTGCTCGAGGGCGTGGACCTGCAGCACACCGGCGAAGTGCGCAAGGTGGATGCCGTCGGCATCCAGAAGCGGCTGGACGACGGCGAGCTGGTGTTGCTATCGCCACTGGGTTTCTCACCCACGGGTGAGGTATTCAACCTGACGCTGGAGGATGTGGCCGTCAACGCAGCCATTGCGCTCGATGCGGACAAGCTCATCTTCCTTATGGATTCAGTCGGCGTACGCAACATCCGCGGCGAACTTCTGCGCGAGATGACGGTAGACAAGGCCCGCAAGCTGCTGCGCCAGGCGCAGAATGCCAACGCGGTGGGTCTGAGCGAGGACGAAAGCTATTACCTGCCAGCTGCCATCACCGCCTGCGAGAAGGGCGTGGCACGTACCCACCTGATCAGTCGGCATATTGACGGCGCCATCGTGCAGGAGCTCTTCACCCACGACGGCATCGGCACGATGATTACTGAAGAGCCGCTGGAGGCCATGCGCGAGGCGGAGATCGGCGATGTCGGAGGCATCCTGCAGATCATCGAGCCGCTGGAAGCCGAAGGCGTGCTGGTGCGGCGGGGGCGCGAGCGGCTGGAGATGGAAATCCATCATTTCTTCGTCATGGAGCACGACGGCCTCATCATCGGCTGTGCCGCGTTTTATCCATTTCCTGACGAGGGCAAGGCCGAACTCGCCTGCCTGGCGGTCAACCCGGTATTCCGCGGCGGCGGTCGCGGCGACCGGCTGCTGCATTACATCGAGGAACAGGCGACATTGCGCGGCATTCACACCTTGTTTGTGCTGACGACACGCACCGAGCACTGGTTCGTGGAGCGCGGCTTCACGGAAACAGGCGTGGAGGCCCTGCCCGCTGCCAAGCAGCAACTCTACAATTACCAGCGGCGGTCCAAGGTATTCCAGAAAGTACTCGAGCCCAAGGCTGTCATCGAAGATTGACGGTGCGCAAGAGAAGTTGACGACACCCTCTTGAAAATTTGTAAGTCTCCCTCATTTTGGGTGGTAAGGAAGTCCCCCAATCGTTTAATTGAAGGAGAGAAAACATGGCAAATCTGACCCGGCTCGACCCGTTCAGCCTGCGCTCATCTGATCCATTCGACGAAGTATTCAACGGCTTTTTCCGCCCGGTTAACCTGCTGCGTGAAAACAGCCAGCCGCAGATCAAGATGGATGTGCGCGAGAATGAAAACAGCTACATCGTGCATGCCGAAATTCCCGGCGTGAAGAAGGAAGACATTCATGTCACCATCGACGGCAACCAGGTTTCGTTGAGCGCCGAGAGTCGCCGCGAAAACGAGGCCAAGGAAGGTGAACGCTTCCTGCGTTCAGAACGCTACTACGGCAAGGTTTCCCGCACTTTCGTGCTGGACAGCGAAATCGACGAGGCCCAGTCCGAAGCCCACTACCGCGACGGCGTGCTGGAACTGGTGCTGCCCAAGAAGGCACAAACCTCGGCCAAAAAGCTCACCGTCAACTGATTCGCCCCCCGATTTAGTAGTAAGTCATCCCCTCCCCTGGCGGCCGCAATGGCCGCTTTTTTTGGCCCGGGAATTAGTACAGCCCGGTAATGCGGCCATCCTCGTCGATATCGATGCGTGTTGCGCAAGGCACCTTGGGTAATCCCGGCATGGTCATGATGTTGTCGCAGATCATGACGATAAACTCGGCACCTGCACTGAGGCGCACGGCGCGAATGATGACGATGTGGCCCTCCGGCGCGCCGCGTATCGTGGCATCGGTGGAAAAGGAGGACTGGGTTTTGGCGACACAGATAGGGAAATGGCCATAGCCTTCGTTCTGTAACCGCTCAACCTGCATCAGCACATGATGCGGCGCACTGATGCCGGCGGCGCCGTAGATGCGCGTTGCCACCTTGCGCATCTTCTCCCAAAGCGGCTCACCGTCCTCGTAGACGCACTTCATGCCGCTGCCGTCGGCGTCAGCCAGTCGCACCACTTCGCGCGCCAGATCTTCTGCGCCGACGGAGCCCTTGGCCCAGTGCTCCGCCACGATTACCCGGACTCCCTTCTTCGCCATGCGCTGGCTGACTGCTTCGAGCTCGGCCTCGGTATCCTGCAGGAAACGGTTGATGGAAACCACGCAGGGCAATCCATAGTGCTGTGTGATGTTATCCACGTGCTTTTCCAGATTTATCATGCCGGCTTCCAGCGCGGGCAGGTTTTCCTGTGACAGAGCATCCAGCTCGACACCGCCGTGATACTTGAGTGCGCGAATGGTCGCGACCAGCACACAGGCCGAAGGCCGCAAGCCGGACTTGCGGCACTTGATGTCGATGAATTTCTCGGCACCGAGGTCGGCACCGAATCCCGCTTCGGTCACCACATAATCAGCCAGCTTGAGCGCGAGTCGGGTAGCGATCACCGAGTTGCAGCCATGGGCGATATTGGCGAAGGGGCCGCCGTGGATGAACGCCGGCGTATTTTCCAGGGTCTGCACCAGGTTGGGCTTGATGGCGTCCTTGAGCAGCACGGTCATGGCACCATGTGCCTGCAACTGGCGGGCCTGCACCGGTTTCCCGTCATAACTGTAGCCGATGACGATATTGCCCAGCCTTTCCTTCAGATCCTTTAGCGAATCTGCCAGGCACAAGATGGCCATGACTTCGGATGCCACCACGATATCGAAGCCATCCTCGCGTGTCTGGCCATTCACCCTGCCGCCGAGGCCCACGACGATCTGGCGCAAGGCACGGTCGTTCATGTCCATGACACGCTTCCACGCCACCTGCGCCGGGTCAATGCCGAGCTCATTGCCCTGGTGAATATGGTTGTCGATCAGGGCCGAGAGCAGATTGTGTGCGAGCGCGATGGCAGCGAAATCGCCCGTGAAGTGCAGGTTGATGTCCTCCATGGGCACCACCTGCGCATAGCCGCCGCCGGCAGCGCCGCCCTTCATGCCGAATACGGGGCCCAGCGAGGGTTCACGCAGGCAGATGATGGCTTTCTTGGGATTCTCTGATTGTTGGCCGATGCGATTGAGGGCGTCGCCTAGACCGACAGTAGTCGTGGTCTTGCCTTCGCCAGCGGGCGTCGGGCTGATGGCAGTAACGAGGATGAGCTTGCCATTGGCCCGGTAATACAAGTCCCGGTTGGCTTCGAAATCGATCTTGGCCTTCCAGGGACCGTAGTTTTCAATGGAGTCTTCGGATAAACCGAGACCGCGGGCGATCTCGGCGACCTTCTTCATGCGTGCCTGCTGGGCGATGGCGATGTCGCTTTGCATGTTTTCTCCTTGAGGTGCCAAGCCATTCTCTCACGGCTGAGCTGGGAGATAAATCGGCTAGCGCACTTACTGGCGCGTAGCGACCTGGCCGACCCGGGCGAACAGCTCGCTCTCCAGGCGAGCGCCTTCGCTCAATGCCCGATTGGTTTCATTGATGCAGGCATTGCAATAGGTCTTATCATCGATCAGTGAGCAATTGGTGAAAACGTTGAGCGCCGCGCCACGCAGGGCGGCATAAGCGGCGATCGAAGCAACGCCGGCATCGGCGACGGCATTCGGGTTGCCGATCTCGATGGCACGGGCGGCCATGGGCAGCAGTTGGAGCGCCAAACGGACACAGGCAAGCGGCACTTCCGTCGCCTCCTTCAGCGCAGCCTGAATATCGGTATTGCGCGCCGCCTTACCCGCACCCTGCGACGGCTGTGCATAAGCAGCCATCACCTTGTTATAGGCCTTGATATCCTGCTGCATGGTTTCCGTCAGTTGCTCGCGCAGGGCTTCGGATTCTTCCAGCAGCGCCGTCATTTCCTCATGGGCCTGGGCGTGCTTGTCCTTGCTGATGGTGAGACGCGCCACCATGCTCACCAGAGCCGCCCCCATGGCGCCGATCAAAGCCGCAGTGCTGCCTCCACCTGGGGTCGGCTGGGCCGCGGCCAGCAGATCGAGAAAGTTTTCCACGGGAAGTTTTTTCATTTCACCTATCCTTGGGGCAAGCCCTGCAGTACATGGCTCTCACGATTATAAACAGCATTTCGCACAGCATATTCAAGTAAAATAACGGCAACCTTTAAATCATTCCGAGAGCATCGATGTCCACTGAACCAACCCCGGAACATAAAGCCCATACACTGGCCGAAGCCTTGCCGTACATCAAGCGGTTTTTCGACAAAACCATCGTGATCAAGTACGGCGGTAATGCCATGACCGACGCCGACCTGCGCGAATGCTTCGCCAGCGACGTCGTGCTGCTCAAGCTGGTAGGCATGAACCCGGTTATCGTGCATGGTGTCGGTCCGCAGATCATCCAGGTGCTGGACAAGATCGGCAAGAAGGGTGAATTCATCCAGGGCATGCGGGTTACCGATGAAGAAACGATGGATATCGTCGAGATGGTGCTGGGCGGCCAGATCAACAAGGAAATCGTCCACATGATCAACCGTCAAGGCGGCAAGGCTGTTGGCTTGACGGGTCAGGACGGCAACTTCATTCATGCCAAAAAGCTGCTGGTAGCAAACAAGGACAAACCCGACGAGATGATCGACATCGGTCAGGTGGGCGAAATCACCGGCATTGACCCGCGCATCATCAATTTCCTGGACCAGGGCGACTTCATTCCGGTAATCGCGCCCATCGGTGTTGGCCCCAGTGGCGAAACCTACAACATCAATGCCGACGTCGTGGCCGGCAAGCTGGCCGAGGTACTCGGGGCGGAAAAGCTCATCCTCCTCACAAACACACCAGGCGTACTCGACAAGGACGGCAACCTGCTGACCGGTCTCACGCCCAAGGAGATCGACGCGCTAGTGGATGACGGCACGTTGTCCGGTGGCATGCTGCCCAAGATCAGCTCGGCGCTGGATGCCGCCCGTAGCGGTGTGAAATCCGTGCACATTATCGATGGGCGGGTGGAGCATGCGCTGCTGCTTGAAGTGCTCACCGATGACGGGGTAGGCACCTTGATCAAAGCCAAGTAGTTTTAGCCTCTTCTTCTCGCTGATACTGCATTGGCCGCCTCACAACTTCCTCGCCGTAGTGCACTACTGTCTACGTCAGTTGTTCGTTGCCGCCTTGTCTCAGCTTCGCGAAGAAGGCTAAAACGCCAGCTCGAGCCATGACCAATCGAGTCTGGGTTTTCGATTTGGATGACACTCTCCATGACGCAAGCTCGGCAATTTTTCCTGAGCTCAACCGCGCCATGACGGAATACATCATGGATAAGCTCAGGTTGGAAGAGCCGGAAGCCTTTCGTCTTCGCCAGCACTACTGGCGCATCTATGGTGCCACGCTCAAGGGCCTGATGCGTCACCACGGCACTAACCCTCATCACTTTCTGCACAAGACCCACCAGCTGCTGGAGCTGCCGCAGATGGTCATCAGGACCAAACGCCTTCGGCATTTCCTGCAGCGACTTCCCGGCCGCAAGGTCATCTTCACCAATGCGCCGATGGCTTACGCCGAGCGCGTGCTCGATCTGTTGGGCATTGATGATCTCTTTGAAATCATCTTCAGCGTGGAATCCACCCGCTTTCATCCCAAGCCCGGTATTCGCGGCTTCAAACATGTGCTGTCGAAAATAGGCGCCAAAGCCAGCGATTGCGTCATGGTCGAAGACAATCTCGAAGCACTCAAGACCGCCAAGCGCATGGGCATGAAAACCGTAC
>DASTRT010000036.1:0-4291 GCA_035761085.1 Methylophilaceae bacterium | reverse complement strand
TCTTGTCCGCTTCGGCCAGGGCGATCGAGGCGGAATACACCATGACCAGGCCCAGACCCAGCAGAATCAGGGACACCCACAACAGGCTCTCGTCGTAGGCGGCGGATACGATACGGTCGCGGCTGCTCAGCATGTACATTTTCATGCGACAGCCTCCGCATGTGGTGCCGGATCCTGCTTGAGCGCCTTGACTGCTCCCACGAACACTTCGGCCCGGTGTACATAGTTGCGGAACATATCGAAACTGGCACAGGCCGGCGACAGCAGCACCGCGTCGTGAGGCTTCGCGGCCGTGTAGGCCACCCGAACGGCTTCCGGCAAGGAGGCGGCATGCAGTAGAGGCACGCCCGCGTCCTTGAGCGCTTCACCAATCACCGAGGCATCCTTGCCCATCAGCACCACGGCACGGGCGCTATTTACCACGGGCTGGCGCAAGGGTGCGAAATCCTGGCCCTTGCCGTCTCCGCCCGCGATCAGGACCACTTTGGCATCAGCCTCATCATTGGCCAGGCCGGACAGCGCAGCGCACGTTGCACCGACATTGGTGCCCTTGGAATCATCGTAAAAGGCTACGCCTTCGATTTCATCCACCCACTCGACGCGGTGCGGCAGGCCCTTGAAGGCACGCAAGGCGGCGACCAGCGGCGGGAACTCGAGCCCGATACCACGGCACAGCGCCAGCGCTGCCAGCGCATTGCTGGCATTGTGCCGTCCGGGAATATGCATCTCACTGGCGTGGATGAGGCCGGTATGGCCGTGCATCAGCCATGCATCGCCATCAGATGGCATCACGCCGAAGTCCTCCGGGGACGGCGGCAGATCGAGACCGAACGTCACCACATGACGGCCCGACAGTGCCATGCTGCGGCTCCAGGCATCGTCCCGGTTCAGCACCTGCACGCCCGAGCCATGGAAAATGCGCATCTTGGCGCCGGCGTATTCGGCCAGACTGTGATAGCGATCCATATGGTCTTCGCTGATGTTGAGCACGGTGGCGACATCCGGCACCAGCGTGTGGGTGGTTTCCAGCTGGAAACTGGACAGCTCCAGCACATAGACATCCGGGGCGCCTGACGACTTTTCCTGCATCAGGGCATCGAGCACGGGCAGGCCGATGTTGCCGGCCACGACGGTCTTGAGGCCGGCCGCCTTGCACATCTCGCCAACCAGTGCAGTGACCGTGCTCTTGCCGTTGGAGCCGGTGATGGCGATGACTTTGGCATCCGCAGCCTTGTTCTGCGCAAACAGCTCGATATCGCCAACCACCGGAATACCTCGCTGCAAGGCGGCATATACCTGAGGCTCGGACAATGGCACCCCGGGGCTGGCGACGATGAGCTCCGCCTGTTCGAACGTCTCGGCGCTGAACGGCCCCAGATGCACGCGCACCTGTGGCAATTCCTGGCGCAGGAACTCCAGTCCGGGTGGCGATTGGCGGGTATCGGCTACGGACAGCAGGGCACCCTGGCTGCTGAGCCAGCGCAGCACCGAGAGGCCGGTATCTCCCAGCCCCAGCACCAGCACCCGTTTATCCGTGAATGTCAGTTTCATCGTGTAACGCTCAAATCTCTTATCTCAGTTTCAAGGTCGAAAGCCCGACCAGCACCAGCATCATCGTGATGATCCAGAACCGCACGACCACCTGTGTCTCTTTCCAGCCCTTGAGTTCGTAGTGATGGTGCAGCGGCGCCATGCGGAAAATGCGTTTGCCCGTGAGCTTGAAGGACGTTACCTGCAGCATCACCGACACGGTTTCCATGACGAACAACCCGCCCATGATGAACAGCACGATTTCCTGCCGGACGATCACGGCGACAGTACCCAGCGCCGCGCCCAGCGCCAGTGCACCGACATCGCCCATGAAGACTTCTGCCGGATAGGCGTTGAACCACAGGAAGCCGAGTCCGGCGCCACCGATGGCCGCGCAGAATACGGCCAGCTCGCCCGCGCCAGGCACATAGGGCACACCCAGGTAAGTCGAAAAATGAGAATGGCCGGCGACATAGGCAAAAATGGCCAGCGCCGAAGCCACCATGACGGTCGGCATGATGGCCAGGCCATCCAGGCCGTCGGTCAGGTTGACCGCGTTACTGGTGCCGACGATCACGAAGTAGGTCAGCACGATAAAACTCACGGCGCCCAGCGGCAGCACCAGCGTCTTGAAGAAGGGCACGATGAGCTCGGTTTCTGCCGGCGTTGTGGCCGTCTTGAACAGGTAGATGGCGACGCCGATGCCGATCAGCGACTGCCAGAAATACTTGGCACGAGCAGAGAGACCCTTGGGATTGCGATGCACCACCTTGCGCCAGTCATCCACCCAGCCGACCACGCCGTAACCCAGCGTTGTCAGCAGCACCACCCAGACGAAGCGGTTGGTCAGATCTGCCCACAGCAGCGTGGCAACGGCGATACCGACCAGTATCAGAGCCCCGCCCATGGTGGGCGTGCCGGCCTTGACCAGATGCGTCTGAGGACCGTCAGTACGCACTGCCTGGCCGACCTTGTAGAGGGTCAGTTTACGGATCAGCCCAGGACCCACCACGAAGGAAATGATCAGTGCCGTCAGCGTTGCCAGCACCGCGCGCAGCGTGATGTAGTTGAAGACGTTGAATGCGCGTATGTCATGCGCCAGCCAGCGTGCAAGCTCAAGCAGCATTGTTTACCCCCTCTTGTTGTTCTCTCAGGATCAGGTTCACGACGCGCTCCATGCGCATGAATCGGGAGCCTTTGACCAGGACGGTTGTGGTTGTGTCCATGCGTGACTTGAGGTCCGCCGCTAGCGCTTCGGCTGTTTCGTAGTGCTTGGCGGACAATCCGAACGCCTTGGCCATTTCCCGGCTGAGGTCGCCCAGCGTGAACAGCGCATCGATTCCGACCTGGTTGGCATAGCGACCGATTTCTGCGTGCATGGATGCTGCATCCGCCCCGAGTTCGCCCATATCGCCCAGCACCAGAAGCCGCGTGCCAGAGCGCGTTTTCAGCACATCGATGGCTGCCTTCATCGAGGCCGGGTTGGCGTTGTAGGTATCGTCGATGACGAGCGCACCATTGAAGCCCGTTTTGCGCTGCAGCCGGCCCTTGACCCCACCGAAACTCACCAGACCGCTGGCGATGTCTGACAGGGCAACTCCCATGGCGACTGCAGCAGCAGTAGCCGCGAGCGCATTGCTGACGTTGTGCAGGCCGGCTACCGGCAACGTAAAGGCAACCTCGCCGTGCGGCGTGTACATTTTCAGTTCGCTGGATTCAGTGCCAAGCTGGTAGGTGGCCGTGACGTCCGCCTTTTGCTTGAGACCGAAGGTCAGGATCTTGCGTGAGGGGGTCAATCCCCGCCAGAAATCGGCAAAGGCATCGTCGGCATTGATAATGGCCGTGCCATCCGCTGCCAGCCCTTCGAAGATTTCGCCCTTGGCACGGGCAATCGCCTCCACCGAACCCAGGCCATGCAGATGCGCTGCCGTGGCGTTATTGACCAGGGCGACCGTGGGTTTGGCGAGACGCGTGAGATAACTGATTTCCCCCGCATGGTTCATGCCCATTTCCGCCACGGCATAGCGATGCGTCGGGGTAAGGCGGAACAAGGTCAGCGGCAGACCGATGTCATTATTGAGATTGCCCTGGGTAGAGAGCACATACTCCTCGCCGCCCGCAGCCACACGCAATATGGCGGCCAACATCTCCTTGACCGTGGTCTTGCCGTTGCTGCCAGTGATGGCAGCCAGCGGAATATGGAATTTGCCGCGCCAGTAGGAAGCGAGCTGGCCAAGGGCAAGACGCGTATCGGCAACCAGCAGCGAGGGCTGCAGCTGTTCCACCGGCCCTTTTTCATCCAGCATGACTGCGGCCGCGCCTTTTTCCAGACACTCCCGTGCATAGGCGTGCCCATCGAAATGCTCGCCGCGCAAGGCAACGAAGAGCTGGCCGGTAGCAATGCTGCGGCTGTCCGTGCTGACGTCGGTGAAGGTCACGTCCGCACCGTTCAGTTTACCTTGTACCGCCATCGCGGCTTCGGAGAGCTTCATCATTGGGCACCGCTTTCGTATTTCTGCAGGGCCTGCTGCGCGACGGCATGGTCGCTGAAGGAATGCTTCACGCCCTTGATTTCCTGATAATTCTCGTGGCCCTTGCCGGCAATCAGCACGATATCGCCGGGCAAGGCGGCCTGGATGGCCTGCCAGATGGCGGCAGCACGGTCCGGCTGCACCCGAAAGTCCTGCGGCCGGCCGTTGAGAATGTCGGCAATAATCTTGTCCGAGTCTTCATTTCGCGGATTGTCCGAGGTCACCAGCAC
>DASTRT010000035.1:0-5295 GCA_035761085.1 Methylophilaceae bacterium | reverse complement strand
TTCATCCTATCAAGGTCTGGCCAGGAAGCACCAGTTGAAAAGGCTGAGGAGAGGAATCGCTAAAAAGGTTTGTGTTAAATATACAACTACCTGTGAGGCTTCTATAGCCGATTCCAGCCCGATCAGGCCACAAGCTAATTTCAATGAATCCTGCCTCGGACTCTACCTAGCTGAAATATCAGGTGCGTAAATGCCTACGATGCGCTACTGCGACTGCGTGAAGTGATATTTACCTTCCGGAGGAGTTGGAGAGTGTCCCGAAAGACAGGCAAGAAAAAAGGCCAACCGGGAAGGTTGGCCTTGGCGTTTGGTGGAGGTGGGGGGAATTGAACCCCCGTCCGCAAGCCCTCTACAGGCAGTTCTACATACTTAGTCAGGTTGTTTGATTTAATCTTGCATCCACCAACCGACAAGCGCCTGCAAGACGAGTCACCTTGGTTTTAATGTTGTGCCAAGTGACCCGACACAACACGATCCTCTCTAAATGACGCTGCTGCGGGTTACCCCGCCCGACCGAGAGGCCCTTCGGTGCAGCGTCCAGCCGGGATTAAGCGGCTAGAGCGTAAGATTCGTCGTTTGCGACTATCTGTTTTCCAGCTGATTTACGAGGTGACTGGACCTCGGTATGCCCTGCTCTGCTTCGCAACCCACGTCGAAACCGGGTCACCCCCAGAGTTGGTACGTTAAAGACCGACGCGCCCGCCGATAGTTCACGTATTAAGAAATTATACGCCTTTATCCAGGGCTAAGCCTTTTTGTTCTGGCGCTTCATGATTGCACTCTGCTCGCGCTACCAGTCTTTCCTTCTCTGCTTTGCGTTGTGACTACGGCCGCTCGCCTTGCTCGCTTAACATTCGCGACGCTCATGTGAGCCTGCGCCGCAAGCTCGCTACACTTTCCGGTTTTTGCTCTTCATGATCGAGCTCTGTTCCCGTTTCCAATCCTTCTCTTTCTCAGCTGCTCGCTTGTCATACTGCTTCTTGCCCTTGGCGAGTCCGATCTGCAGCTTGATGCGGCCGCGCGTGTAGTGCATGTCGAGCGGAACCAGGGTGTATCCGGCGCGTTCGACCTTGCCGATAAGCTTGGCAATTTCCTCGGAATGCAGCAGCAGCTTGCGCGTGCGCGTTGCATCGGGCCGGATATGCGTGGAAGCAGCGCCAAGCGGGGTGATGTGGCAACCGATGATGTAGATCTCGCCCTGCTGGATGATGACGTATGCCTCCTTGAGGTTTACACGTCCATCACGAATGGCCTTGACCTCCCAGCCTTCAAGCACGATGCCGGCCTCAAACTTCTCTTCGATGAAGTAGTCGTGGAAGGCCTTTTTGTTCTGGGCAATACTCATAAATATGTTCTGGGTGTGGACGCGAGTCGCGACCTCAATGGAGAATCGGCTAAAATCGGCATTTTACAGCACTCGGTTACCAGGAAACCCTATCTGTGGCTCAGGTTGAAAAAACAGTATTGGTCGGCCATTCGGCGGCACGCATGTATGCGCTGGTTGATACCGTTGAAGATTATCCAAAATTCCTGCCCTGGTGCGGTGGCGTGGACCTCATAGAGCGCGATGAAAAGACGACGGTCGCCACGCTGCATATCGATTACCATGGCATCCGCCAGAACTTCACGA
This sequence comes from Methylophilaceae bacterium, assembly GCA_035761085.1. Taxonomy (GTDB): domain Bacteria; phylum Pseudomonadota; class Gammaproteobacteria; order Burkholderiales; family Methylophilaceae; genus DASTRT01. The sequence continues at coordinate 3,665 of DASTRT010000035.1, read as the reverse complement.
CAGAGAACCACAAGACCTACCCCAGCCAGATGGACATCCGGCTGGTCAACGGGCCCTTCCGCCATCTGGATGGCGACTGGCGTTTCATCCCGCTGTCCGAGGATGCGTGCAAGATCGAATTCCGGCTAAACTACGAGTTCTCCAACTTCCTGCTGGAGAAGCTGATTTCGCCAGTTTTCAGTCACATCGCCAACACCTTCGTGGATGCTTTCGTCCATCGAGCAGAACAAGTCTACAAGTAATCGAGGATACGCATGGAAAACGAAATTCTGGTCGAAGTGGCCTATGCCCTGCCCAAGCAACAGGTCATCGTGCCGGTTACGGTTGCACCTGGGACGACAGCACAGGCGGCAGTTGAAGCATCCGGCATCCTCGCCAAGTTTCCTGAAATCGACATCAACACCAACAAGATCGGCATCTTCGGCAAGTTGTGCAAGCCGGATACCGTGCTGCGACATCTCGATCGGGTGGAAATCTATCGCCCTCTGATTGCAGACCCCAAGGAAGTCCGGCGCCAGCGCGCAGCGGAAGGCAAGGTCATGAAAAAGGGTGGCGGAGACGCCACCCCGGAAGCCTGACCAGGCTGACTGTAAGCCAGTCTACTGGCAGTACTTGTCCACTTCGGCCTGGGCTTTCTCCAGGCCGGCGGCCAGCTCGTCGTTACCCAGATACTCGCGCTCACCCTTCTCGTTCATCTTGTACACACGCCCGCCCTGCTTGAAGTTGGCCAGGTTGGCCTGGGCGGTGGCGCAATTCTCCTGCTTCTGACGCTGCTCAGCCTCGGCGGCTTCCGCCTTCTTGCGTCCGGCAGCCTCTTCCTGGGCCTTCGCATCACTTTCTGGCGGCACTTCCTCGGGCGTTTGCTGCGCAGGAGCAGCAGGTTGCGCGGCCGGCGCGTTTTCTACAGGCGCTGGAGTCGTATTGCCCTTCTTGCCCAGCGATTCGTGCGGCACATTGGAGGGCGGAGGAATATCGGAATAGCGGATAACGCCATTCTTGTCCTTCCACTTGTATATCTCCGCCTGAGCTGCCGTAGACGCCAGCATCAAAGCCAGTGGAAGCCCCCACAATAAGTGTTTCATTTGAATTCCTTTATGCACATTAGGCCTACATTAAGCCAACTGAAGTTGTATCGTCAATGGCTGCCAACGGCTTAAAAAGTTCCGGGTTGACACCGCCAAGCCTTAGTCAATTCCCAGGCGCTTGAGCAGCGCTTCGTACCGCTGAATGGATTTTTTGATCGTGTAATGATTGAGGATATCTGCCCTCGCATTTACACCCAGTTTGGCCATGGCGATCGGAGATTTTAGCACCCGGTCCACCTGCTCCGCGATTTGCTCCGGGGAAAAGAAATCCGCCAGCAGGCCGTTTTCGCCGTCGCGGATCAACTCAGTCACAGGCGGTGTGTTGGAAGAGATGATGGTACATTGCGTCGCCATTGCTTCCAGCATGGACCAGGACAGTACGAACGGCACGGTGAGGTAGACATGCGCGGACGAAACTTGCAGCGCCTGGAGATAGGTCCGGTAAGGCACCTTGCCCAGGAAATGCACGCGTGAGAGATCGAGCTTCACTTCCTCCAGCATCTTCTGCCGATAAGTTCGGCCATCCGGCAGTCGGCTACCGTAACTGACCTCATCCCCACCGATGACGAGGATATGAGCATTGGGCCTGCGCTGGCAGATCTTTTCTGCGGCGCGCATGAACACATGAAAACCCCGATAGGGTTCCAGGTTGCGTGCAACATAGGTGACCACTTCGTCGTCCCGTGTGAGGACACGTCCATCCTGCAATACAAATTGCGCCTCGGCGTCCGGTTTGGCCAGCTCTGTGTCGATGCCTTCATGGATGACGGCAATCTTCCTGGCGTACTCAGGCGGATAGGTGCTGTGTTGCCAGCGGGTGGGAGTCACGCCGGCATCGCAACCGTCAAGGCTTAGCAGGTTGACTGCGTTTTTCGTGCGAATACGCAGCCGATCGTCCATGGTCATGGGGAATTCCGGATCGAAGTCCGTATCCGCGCCCGTAGCGCGGTAGAAAAACTCGAAGTAGTTGATGAGCCTGGCATTGGGGAAGATATCCTTGATATACAGCATTTCTCCCCAGCCAGCATGGCCAATGACCAGATCCGGCACAAAACCTTTGGCCTGCAGCGCGGCGCAAAGACGAATCACGCCTTGCGCGTTGAGCACGGCCTGCTCGGCGCCTGCCAGGTAGTGATGTGTGCCTTGCTGGATATCACGTGCCCGTTCATACGTCTGCATGGGCACGCTTTTCATACCCGGCGCGTGCTTTTGGCCGATTGCCAGCACCTGGTTGGCAGGATTGGCAGCCCAATGGCCGGCGATATGCCTGAACTGGCCGGGGAAATTCTGGTGAATGAAAAGGACGCGCATGAGTAACCAAAGTTTACCGATAAAAAGTAAAAAGCATCAGTGAAAATAATGCGGCAGACGCAGCCCGGAAGACCGGGAAAGTCGTCCAGAATTTACGGTAAGAATTCAAATTCTGTATAATCGCGTTTTGCCGAAAGGTGTCCCATGCGTCTGTTGCAACAAGCTCTCACTTTTGATGATGTTCTGCTGGTCCCGGCACACTCCAATGTATTGCCGCGTGAAGTCAGCCTCTCCACCCAGCTGACCCGTTCCATCCGCCTCAACCTGCCGCTGGTTTCCGCCGCGATGGATACCGTTACCGAAGCCCCATTGGCCATCGCCCTGGCCCAGGAAGGCGGCATCGGCATCGTTCACAAGAACATGACCGACAAGCAGCAAGCGGCCCATGTTTCCCGCGTGAAGCGCTTTGAGTCTGGTGTCGTCGTCGATCCCGTAACCATTCCGCCGCACATGACTGTGCGCGAAGTGCTCTCGCTGACCCAGCGACACAAGATTTCCGGCTTGCCCGTCGTGGACGGCAACAGGGTCGTCGGCATCGTTACCAACCGCGACCTGCGCTTTGAGTCCAATCTCGACCAGCCAGTCATGAACATCATGACGCCCAAGGAACGGTTGATCACGGTAAGCGAAGGCACCAGCCGTGAAGAAGCCATGACCTTGCTGCACAAGCATCGTCTCGAGCGCGTGCTGGTCGTCAACGACGCCTTCGAGCTCAGGGGCCTCATCACCGTCAAGGACATCGAAAAATCCAGCGAGCATCCGCTGGCCTGCAAGGATGCCAAGGGCCGTCTGCGCGTTGGCGCAGCAGTTGGCGTTGGTGCCGGCACAGAAGAGCGCGTCGCCGCGCTCATGGAAGCTGAAGTGGACGTTATCGTCGTCGACACGGCCCACGGACATTCCCAGGGCGTGCTGGACCGGGTGAACTGGATCAAGAAGAATTTCCCGCAGGTGCAGGTCATCGGCGGCAACATCGCTACCGCTTCTGCCGCCAAGGCTCTGGTTGATGCCGGCGCTGATGGTGTCAAGGTCGGTATCGGCCCCGGCTCCATCTGCACCACGCGTATCGTGGCAGGTGTGGGCGTGCCGCAGATCACTGCCATCAGCAATGTCGAAAAAGCACTCCAGGGTACCGGCGTGCCTTTCATCGCCGACGGCGGCATCCGCTACTCAGGCGACATTTCCAAGGCCATTGCGGCGGGCGCCTATTCCGTCATGCTGGGCGGACTGTTCGCCGGCACTGAGGAAGCCCCGGGTGAAATCGAATTGTTC
>DASTRT010000034.1:0-9047 GCA_035761085.1 Methylophilaceae bacterium | reverse complement strand
CTTCGTCACTGCGCAGCGCCAACGGCTCCAAGCACGACTAACAAGGCGCTCCGCGCCCCATCCTAGGCTTCCGTCCGGAAGCCTTTTTCATTTTTTAGCCAACTGTTGTTTTTTCGCAACCGCGAGCTCGGCATTTCGCTCTTCGTCATCAATTTGTCACATTACTTACTCAGAATCGCTTCCGTGTTGAAACAAAACCAACCGATTTTTCTTTCTAGGGAGTTAAGTAATGAGAACAATACATGGCGCGGTAGCCGCCCTCTGCGGGACGATTCTGATGGCTGGCAGCATGACTGCAATGGCTGATTCGACCGATGAAATTGTCAGTGCATTGGTCAACAAGGGCATCCTGACCGAGGAGGAGGGCCAACAGTTGCTGCAGGGTCACGAGCAGGAACAGAAGTCGCAAAAGAGCGGCGGCAGGCTGACCATCTCCGAATTCATCGATAACGCCACCGTTTACGGGGATATCCGTGTGCGCGGCGAACGGCGTGACGGCGAAAATGCCGCCGGCGCTGATGGAACGCGTGACCGCGCCCGCTACAAGTTGACCTTCGGTATCAAGACCAAGGCCAACGACTTCTATACCGACCTCGCACTGGCCATGGGCGCCGGTGGCCGCTCGGACAACGCCACTTTTGCCGGCGACAGCAATTTCAACAGCCTGAACGACAAGGAAAGCCTTTTCGTCAAACGCGCCATGATCGGCTGGAATGTGACCGATTGGCTGAACCTGGAAGCAGGACGTATCAATAACCCCTTGTACACCACATCCATGGTATGGGATGGCGACCTGACATTCGAAGGCCTGGCTGAAAAGGCCAAGTTCAAGGTGGGCAATGCCGATGTCTTCCTGACCGCGGCTCAATCCAGTTATATCGGCGACCATAAGCGCTACGATGGCAGCGGCGACCGGTCTACCGCCGAACTGCTGGCCTTCCAGGCAGGTGCCCGCTTCCCGGTAACGGATGCGGTGTCCGCCAAGGCTGCCATCACCTATACCACTTACCTGCATGACCAGAACCGCAATACCGGCACCTTCTCGCCGGCCAGTGATACCGCTTCCGCTGCCGCTGCGGCCGCCAGGAGCATCGGCATCAACGATCTCGACACCATCGAGGTGCCGTTCGAGGTGAACTGGATGGCCGCTTCCACCATCGGCTTCCGCGTATTCGGCGACTATGTGAACAACCTGAGCGGCAGCGACCGCGCTGATGCCGCCTGTGCAGTCGACGCCACGGTTTGCGGTGCAGGCGACGACCATAACGCCTGGATGCTGGGTATCGGCATCGGCTCCGCTAAGGACCTGGCCACCTTCGAATCCAACAAGATGAAGAAGGGCGACTGGAATGCCAAACTGTGGTACCAGAACGTGGGCGCATATGCCGTGGATGCGAATGCGGTCGATTCCGACTTCTTCGACTCCCGCGTCAACATGGAAGGTATCGTGCTGAAGACCCAGTACAACCTGCGCGACAACGTGTTCGTTAACTTCTCGGCGGGCCATGGCGAACGCAAGGATGGCAGGCTGGGCACGGCAGGTGCAGGCGATCTCCCCTTCAACCTGGAAAAATACAACCTGTACCAGCTGGACATGACCTACACGTTCTAAGCACTGCTTTACACATCTCCGCTTTATTGCGCTGCGTTTCCCTGACGCGCCACTCCAGCCCGCTCCCAAGCGGGCTTTTTTTATTGCGGCTTGCCTTTAGCGGCAAACTGTGAATGGGCTGCAGATTCAACTACAATGCGGCAAATGTACAAAAACCCACACTATTCCAAAGGCTTTTGGCTCCCGCGGCATTTTCTCCTTCTGACAGCTCTGGCGTTTGTGTATTGGGCAGGCGCGCAGATCGGCCTATTGTTCACCACTTTAGGTACCTATGCGTCGTTGATATGGCCGTCGGCAGGGGTTTCACTGGCGGCCTTGCTGGTGTTCGGCTACCGCATTTGGCCAGGCATTCTGCTGGGTGCCTTCCTGGCGGAATACAGCATGGGAATTCCCGCACTGGCTGCCGGCATCATCGCCATTGGCAACATGCTGGAAGCGCTGGCGGGCTGTTACCTTCTCCGTCGTATTCCCGGCTTTGATCCGGCACTCGTCCGCCTGCGCGATCTGCTGGCCCTGATCGTGCTGGCTGCCGGTTTGAGCACGCTGATCAGTGCCTCCATCGCTTCGGGAACACTGCAGAGCTTCGGCCTTGTCGACCCCAATCTGATGCCTACGGTGTTCCAGAACTGGTGGATGGGGGACGCTCTGAGCAATATGTTGTTCGCCCCCGCGGTATTGTCGATCTTCTTTCATCAGCCCTTGCGCTGGAGCAAGGCGAAACTGGTCGAGGCGGGCATACTATCGCTGCTCATGCTCGCAGCCTGCCTGATGGTGTTTCAGGGTGTGCTGGCCAATGATTTCCTGGTCAATCCGCGTGCCTTCATTCTTTTTCCGCTGATGTTATGGGCGGCGCTGAGTTTCCATCAGCGTGGAGCCGCGCTCGCCACCATTTTTGCTTCCCTGATGGCGCTCATTGGCGGGCTCAACCACACGGGATTTTTTGCCCAGGATTTCCTGCTTGGAGACCTGACCAATTACTGGCTCTTTGTGCTGGTGCTCTCCGGCATCGGCTTTTCGCTATCCGCACTCAATACCGGGCGTATCCGCTCAGAAGTGCAGCTACGTGAGCAGCTGGATTTCTACGACGCCCTGATCGATGCGCAATCCGATGCTGGTACCGGTATCGTGGTGCAGGAGCAGGGGAAGATCGTCTACAGCAACGATGCCCTGTGGCACATCGGCGGCTACCAGCCGGGCGATATCCTGCTGGGCTCGGACTTCATCAACCTGATCCATCCCTCAGAGCGCAAGCGTGTCAGCGAAATCCAGAAGAAGCGCCTGGCTGGAGAGCAGGTGCCGGGACGCTACGAGTCCTGCATGCTGGCCAAGAACGGCCACGCCGTTCCGGTGGAAATCGCGGCAGCGTTGTATCAGGACGGCAGTGACCGTGTGGTCGCGCTGATTACTAACATCAGCGAGCGCAAGCAGGCAGAAGCCGAGCTCGCGCAAAGCCAGCAGGATTATCGCGAGCTGGTGGAGTCGGTGCAGGCCATCATGTGGCGTGCGATCCCCGGCGGGGCCTTCACCTTCGTCAGCCAGGAGGCCGAGGCCTTGCTGGGCTATCCGCTGGCCGAGTGGACAGAGAGCCCGACGTTCTGGATGGATATCATTCATCCGGACGACCGCGGCTGGGTAGTGGAGTACTGTTTAACCGAATCCGCCAAGCTCAAGAGCCATGTGTTCGATTACCGGCTTATTGCTTCCGACGGCCGTATCGTCTGGGTGCAGGACATCGTCAAGGTCATTCCCAACAGCAGCAGAACCCGGCCGCAGGAGCTGGTCGGCGTTATGCTGGACATTACGGCGCGCAAGGAAGCGGAAGCCGGCCTGAAGCTGTCCCGCCAGGTTTTTGACAACACGGCAGAGGGCATCCTGATCACCGATGCCTATTTCAATGTGCTGGAAGTCAATCAGGCCTATCTCAACATCACCGGCTACAACCGAGAGGAAGTCATCGGGGAAAAGCCGGTGGTAATGAGTACCGGCCTGCACAACCAGCAGTATTACGACGAGCTGTGGCAAACGCTGCGCGAAGAAGGCAAGTGGGTAGGCGAAATCTGGAGCCGGCGCAAGAATGGGGAAAGCTACCCCGAATGGCTGTCGATCAGCGCCGTAACCGATAGCAAGAAAATCGTACAGAATTACGTGGCGGTATTCACCGATATCACGCAGCGCAAGCAGTCCGAAGAGCGCCTGCAGTTCCTGGCCAATCACGACGCCCTGACCCATCTGCCTAACCGCATGCTGCTGCAGGAACGCATCGAGCAGGGGCTGCTGCGCGCCAGGCGCAGTCACGGCAAGCTGGCGGTGCTGTTCATCGACCTTGACCGCTTCAAGGTCATCAACGATACCCTGGGCCATCAGGCAGGCGACATGCTGCTGCAGGAAGCAGCGCGGCGTCTCAAGGAATGCCTGCGCGTTTCCGATACCGTGGCTCGCCAGGGCGGTGACGAGTTCGTGGTGCTGGTAGAGGATTTTGCCGATACGCAGTATCTGACTGCGGTTGCCCGCAAGATCATGGGCGTGCTTGCCCAGCCTTTCATCCTGCTGAGCCAGGAGCTCTACATCAGTGCCAGTATCGGCATCAGCGTCTACCCGGAAGATGGCGTGGACCTGTTCTCATTGCTGAAAAATGCCGATGTCGCCATGTATCGTGCCAAGGAGGGTGGCAAGAACACCTTCCAGTTCTATGCTGCCGAGAGCAACGTGCACAGCCTGGAGCGTCTGACACTGGAAAACAGTCTGAGACGTGCGCTGGAGCGCAAGGAGTTTGTGCTGCATTACCAGGCAAAGCTCAACCTGCGTACGGGCAAGATCATCGGCGCGGAAGCCTTGCTGCGTTGGCAGCATCCCGAGCTTGGGCTCATCAAGCCCGCCGAATTCATTTCGCTGGCGGAGGAAACCGGCCTGATCATCCCTGTCGGCGCCTGGGTGCTCGAAGAAGCCTGCCGCGAGGCCTATCGGTGGCAGAAAGTGGCCGGGCATTCTCTGCGCGTCGGCGTCAACCTGTCAGCCCGTCAGTTCAGGGAGGATGGCCTGCACCAGACCATCGCCAATGCACTGGCTCATAGCGGATTGACTGCCGATTGTCTGGAGCTCGAGATCACCGAAAGCATGATCATGCAGAATGCCGAACGCGCCACCGGATTGCTGCAGCATTTCCGTGAACTGGGCACCCATGTGCTCATCGACGATTTCGGCACCGGCTATTCCTCGCTGGGTTACCTCAAGCATTTCCCCATCGATTCGCTAAAGATCGACCGCTCGTTCGTGCGGGATATTCCACAGGATAGCGACGACATGGCCATTACCCAGGCGATTATCGCGCTTGCGCGCAGCCTGAATCTCAGGGTGGTGGCGGAAGGAGTGGAAAATGTCGAACAGCTCAAGTACCTGCGCGAGCAGGGCTGTGACCTGATGCAGGGTTATATTTTCAGCATGCCGCTACCGGCGGATGAATTCATGGAATTCCTCAGCAGCAACGCCGAGCTGCCGTTGTACGATCTGGATGTGGAGCAGGCCTGAGGCGAAGACCTAGCGCTTTTCCTTGGCCATGTTGATGGAGTATTTGGGAATTTCCACCACCAGGTCCTGACCGTCGACGATGGCCTGGCAGGAAAGCCGCGAGGTCGGTTCCAGCCCCCACGCCTTGTCCAGCAAATCCTCTTCCTTTTCCTCGGCATCGGGCAGCGAGTTGTAGCCCTCGCGCACCACCACATGACAGGTCGTGCAAGCACAGGCCTTTTCGCAGGCATGGTCGATGTCGATATCGTGCTCGAGCAGGTTGTCGCAGATGGACATGCCACTCTTGGCTTCAAACGAAGCGCCTTCGGGGCAGAGTTCCGGATGGGGCAGGACGATGATATTGGGCATGGCTAGCGTCAGATTTCCAGGGAGTTGATTTTCTTGCCGGCCAGGGCACGTTTGATGGAAGCATCCATGCGCCGGGCAGCGAAGGTTTCTGTAGCATGATTGAGCGCTTCAGCCGCTTTGTGAATGGCCTGGCTGTCGTTGCCATTCAGCGCCTTCTGCAGCTGATCCATGCTGGTTTCGATGGCGAGTTTTTCCTCTGCTTTGAGTAGTGCCTCGCCATCCTGCGATAAGGCCGCGCTGATGGCATCCAGCAACTGCCTGGCTTCCACCTGCGCTTCGCGCAGGGCCCGTGCCTGCTTGTCCTCTTCGGCTGAGTTGAAGGAAGCCTGCAGCATGTCGAAAATCTGCTCCTCGCTGAGCCCGTAAGAAGGCTTGACCGTGATGCGCGATTCGACGCCGCTGGTCTGTTCGCGTGCGCTGACCGACAGCAGTCCGTCGGCATCCACCTGGAAGGTGACGCGTATGCGTGCCGCGCCAGCCGGCATTGGTGGAATGCCACGCAGTTCAAAGCGTGCCAGCGAGCGGCAGTCGGAGACCAGTTCGCGTTCGCCCTGCACCACATGAATGCTCATGGCGGTCTGGCCATCCTTGTAGGTGGTGAATTCCTGCGCCCGCGCGACCGGCAATGTGGAATTGCGCGGAATGATCTTCTCCACCAGGCCGCCCATAGTCTCCAGACCCAGCGATAGCGGGATGACATCCAGCAGCAGGAGATCATCTTCGCTGCGGTTGCCGGCCAGCACGTTGGCCTGGATGGCAGCGCCCAGTGCCACTACCTTGTCCGGGTCCAGATTGGTCAGCGGATCCTGGCCGAAGAATTCAGCGACTGCCTGGTGGATTTGCGGCATGCGCGTCGCACCGCCTACCAGCACCACACCCTTGATGTCCTCGACGCTCAAACCTGCGTCACGCAAGGCCTTGCGCGTCGGCGTCAGTGTCTTGGCGACCAGATGCCTGGTCAGTTCGGTGAATTGTTCGCTGGTCAGCGTCAGGTTGACCACTTCGCCATCACCCAGCACGCAGGTGATCTGTGCCGTGGCGTGGTCGGTCAGCCATTCCTTGGCTTCGCGCGCCTTGCTCAGCAGGATGCGGGTATCCTCGACACTGATGGGCGGCAGCTTGGCCTGTTCCAGGATCCAGCAGAACACGCGGCGATCGAAATCGTCGCCGCCCAAGGCGGAGTCGCCATTGGTTGACAATACCTCGAACACTCCCTTGGACAGGCGCAATATGGAAATGTCGAAGGTGCCGCCGCCCAGGTCGTAGATGACGTACATGCCCTCGGCACCGTTATCCAGGCCGTAGGCCACTGCTGCCGCCGTCGGTTCGTTGAGCAGGCGCAGCACGTTGAGGCCGGCGATGGTGGCGGCATCCTTGGTCGCCTGCCGCTGGGCATCGTCGAAATAGGCGGGTACGGTAATGACGGCACCAGCCAGTTCGCCGCCCAGCGCCTTCTCGGCGCGCCGCTTCAAGGCCTTGAGAATTTCGGCGGAGACTTCCACCGGGCTTTTGACGCCGGCGCGGGTATGGATCTGTACCATGCCGGGCGCATCGATGAACTGGTAGGGCAGATGCGCCTGGTCAGGAATGTCCTGTAGGCCGCGGCCCATGAAGCGCTTGACCGACACGATGGTGTTGCGGGGATCGATGGACTGCTGGGCTTGTGCCTTGTAGCCGGTTTCCACATTGCCGTCTTGCAGGTAGCGCACCACCGAAGGCAGCAGCGAGCGGCCTTCCTCGTCCTGCAGCACGGTGCTCATACCGCTGCGTACCGTGGCCACCAGCGAATTGGTCGTACCCAGATCGATACCGACCGCCAGCCTGTGCTGATGCGGAGCGGCACTCATGCCGGGTTCTGCGATTTGTAGTAAAGCCATAAATGATTAATCTTCGAGCTTGATGATGTCCTGCTCGATGTCACTGCATATCTTGTCGATGAAACTCAGCTTGCGGACGGTATCCGCGGCGTTATCCAGATGCGCGCCGTCATCCAGCATGTCGCCCAGGGTTTCCTGCAGGTTTTTTGCTTCCTGCTGGGCTTTCTTGAGCAGCTTTTCCAGTGCGGCGACGTCGTGTTCGGCCTTGGCATCCTCGATCGACTCGCGCCACTCCATCTGCAGCATGAGAAACTCTGCCGGCATCACCGTGTTGCTTTCCTCATTGACTTCCATGCCGTGCAACTGCAGCAGATAGCGCGCGCGGGCCGTCGGGTTTTTCAGTGTGCGATAGGCTTCGTTCGCTTCGGTCGCCAGCTGCATGGAACGCAGGCGCTCGGTCGAGGAAGCCGCGGCAAAGCGGTCCGGATGAACTTCACTTTGCAGACGCCGATAGTTCTGGCTCAGCACCGTGCCGTCGATGGCGAATTTCTGCGGCAGGCCCAGCAATTCGAAATAGTTCAGGTGGGATTCGGTCAGCATCCGGGCATCTCGCAATCAATGAGCAAGGGCGCCAGCCCTCGAATCAGACGGTGAAGCTCTCGCCGCAGCCGCACTCGTCCTTGACGTTCGGGTTGTTGAACTTGAAGCCCTCGTTGAGGCCTTCCTTGGTGAAGTCCAGCTCGGTGCCATCGAGGTAGGCCAGGCTCTTGGGGTCGATGAATACCTTGACGCCGCGGCTCTCGAAGAACTGGTCTTCCGGCTTCGCTTCGTCGACGAACTCCAGCGTATACGCCATGCCGGAGCAGCCCGAGGTCTTGACGCCCAGGCGCAAACCCACACCCTTGCCGCGGTTGGCAAGGTACTTCTCGACGCGAGTGGCAGCGGCTTCAGTCAGCGTGATTGCCATGACTCAAGCCACCTCCTTTTTCTCGGTCTGCTTGGCCTTGAGGTCAGCGACCGCGGCCTTGATGGCGTCTTCGGCCAGCACCGAGCAGTGGATCTTGACCGGCGGCAGGGCCAGTTCCTCGGCAATCGCCGAATTCTTGATCTCGGCCGCCTGGTCGAGTGACTTGCCTTTGAGCCATTCAGTCACCAGCGAGCTGGAGGCGATGGCCGAGCCGCAACCGTAGGTCTTGAACTTGGCATCTTCGATGATGCCCTGCTCGTTGACCTTGATCTGCAGCTTCATGACGTCGCCGCAGGCAGGTGCGCCCACCATGCCGGTGCCGACATGCGGGTCGTTCTTGTCCAGGGAACCCACATTTCTTGGGTTTTCGTAGTGGTCTAAAACTTTATCGCTGTATGCCATTTTGATTACTCCTTATTCAGGATTCCTTAATCTTTATATGCCGTTCAATTCGCCAAAATCAATGCGCTGCCCATTGCACTGAATTGAGATCGATGCCTTCCTGATGCATCTCCCACAGCGGCGACAGTTCGCGCAGCTTGCCGATCTTGCTCTTCATGAGCGCTACCGTGTAGTCGATCTCTTCCTCGGTGGTGAAGCGACCGATGGAGAAGCGGATCGAGCTGTGCGCCAGTTCGTCCGAACGGCCCAATGCACGCAGCACGTAGGAAGGTTCTAGGCTGGCCGAGGTACAGGCCGAGCCGCTGGAGACTGCGATATCCTTGACCGCCATGATCAGCGATTCGCCCTCGACATAGTTGAAGCTCATGTTGAGGTT
>DASTRT010000033.1:0-2098 GCA_035761085.1 Methylophilaceae bacterium | reverse complement strand
AACGGCCTGGGCGCCACGGCGGTCGCCGCCTACTCCACGCGTGCCAAACTTAATGCGCCAGTATCAACTCCCATCGGCTGGGAGGAGCTGGAAGCAGGCGTTCATTCCGACAGCTTCAACGTGCGCAACATCTTCGAGCGGCTCGACAGTCTCAAGCAGGATCCGTGGAAGGATTACTTCAAGCTGCAGCAGCGGCTCACCGATGACATGCTGCAGATTTTCGGCAAGCAGTGAGCGAGCGATTAGCCGAAACGGTAGTGCTTGCGCAGCGGCTTCTTGACTTCCCAGGTGCACGACATGCCTGAGGGAAAGGTCACCAGGTCGCCGGCGCCGAAGCTGACTGGCTCGCCGCCATTGGGCGTGACCACGACTTCACCCTCCAGCACGTAGGCGACTTCCTGATCGGTGTACGACCACGGAAATTTCGAGACTTCCTTGGACCAGGTCGGCCAGCCATTAACGCCCAATTCCTTGAGCCGGGCTTCGCTGGGAGAGTGTTCCACGGTAATTTTGCTCATGATGAACCTCCTTTCGATTGTGCTGCTTTATGGTAAATCGTTTCGCCTGGGCCATCCAGCATCCCTCAAGTTGACGCAGCGCCCGGCTACAGGCTAAGTTAGGCGCTTTCCAGCCTGAAATACTCCATGACAAAAAAATCGCTGTGGACCGAGCTGGTCCAGCCCGAAGATCGCCAGGAAAACTTCCAGAGCCTGGCAAATGGCATCGAACGGGCTTCTACTGTCGTCTTCAAGAATGTGCAAAGCATGCGCCAGCGCAACTGGCGAGACAAGGCGCAGTATTCCTACGGTCTGCAGGGCACGCCGACCACACGCAAGCTGGAACGCAAGCTCGCGGCAATGGAAGGTGGCAAGCATTGCATACTCACGCCTTCTGGCCTCGCCGCCATCAGCCTGACCATGCTCGCGCTGCTCAAGCGCGGCGAGCGCGTGCTGATCCCGGACAATACTTATGAGCCTGCAGCCGAGGTAGCGCGCTACATGGCGGCCAATTTCGGCATCGAGTGGGCTTGGTACGACCCCTCACAGCCAGGCAGCATCGAATTCACTGCCAATACCCGGTTACTGTGGACGGAGACACCGGGCTCACTGACCATGGAAGTCGCTGACCTTCCGGTCTTGGCCGCCGCAGCCCACAAACATGGTGCGCTGGTGGCCGTGGATGCCACCTGGAGCGCGGGCCTCGCCATGCGAACGTTCGACCTGGGCGCAGACATTTCCATCCAGGCGCTGACCAAGTATCAGTCCGGCGGCAGCGACGTACTCATGGGCAGCATCGTGCTGCGTGACGACAAGCTGCACAACCGCCTGCTCGATGCAAATACCGTTCTGGGGCTGGGCGTCAGCCCGGAAGATTGTGGCCTGGTACTACGCAGCCTGCCGCATCTGAGATTGCGCTATGAGGCACAGGACAATGCTGCACGCAAAGTTGCCGCATGGTTGCAAGAGCAGCCGCAAGTCGAGGCTGTCCTGCATCCCGCTCTGCCAGATTCGCCGGGGCATGACATCTGGCGGCGGGATTTTTCCGGCGCCGCCAGCCTGTTTTCAGTCGCCTTTCAACCGGAGATTTCGCAGGCGCGCATCGATGCCTTTGTCGATGCGCTGGAGCTGTTTCATGTGGGGTTCAGTTGGGGCGGCGCTGTAAGTCTGGCACTGCCTTTTGAGATGAACAAGACGCACAGGGATTTCCCCTACAAGGGCGGGCTGGTGCGTTTTTATATTGGACTGGAATCGTCGCAGGATCTGATTGATGATCTGATAAACGCCTTTAAAAACTTAAACTGATACTTCAAGACTAATTATTATTTAATTGTTTTAAATAATAATTCATAAAATCCAGTTCCCATTTCATCACGCCAGGCGTGATCCAATTGCCACCCGCTGCCGTGAGCCAACTGCTCGATAGCATCGAGCGAATACTTGTAGCAATTTTCGGTATGGATGGTCTCGCCTGGCTCAAACGCGAACAGGTGGCCACCGACTTCCACCATCTGCGATTGCGTACTCACCAGATGAATCTCTACCCGGCTTTCGGTGCTGTTGAAAATCGCCCGGTGTTTGAAATGATCAACGTTGAAATT
>DASTRT010000032.1:0-18465 GCA_035761085.1 Methylophilaceae bacterium | reverse complement strand
TCATGTTGCCGGCTACCGGCTCGACAATCACGCAGGCGATTTCGCTGCCGATCTGGTTGAACAGGGCTTCAACGGCGTTGCTGTCGTTATAGGAAAGCGTCAGCGTGTGAGCGGCCACTTCCGCAGGAACGCCGGCCGAGCTGGGCTGACCAAAAGTCAGTGCGCCGGAGCCGGCCTTGACCAGCAGTGAGTCGGCATGGCCGTGATAGCAGCCTTCGAACTTCAGTATCTTGCTGCGGCCGGTGAATCCACGCGCCAGCCGAATGGCGCTCATGGTGGCTTCGGTGCCCGAGCTAACCAGCCGCACCTGCTCCATGCTCGGCACGAGACGGGTCAGCAGTTCCGCCATTTCCAGCTCCAGCGCGGTCGGTGCGCCGAAAGAGAGGCTGTTCTCCGCCGTTTTCTGGACGGTGCGGATGACTTCAGGATGGGCATGGCCCAGGATCATCGGCCCCCAGGAGCCGACATAATCGATGTATTCCTTGCCGTCTTCATCCCACAGGCGCGAACCCAGGCCCCGTTTGAAGAAGACCGGCGTGCCGCCTACCGAGCCGAAAGCGCGTACCGGGGAATTGACGCCGCCTGGGATCAGGCGCTGGGATTGTTCGAACAACTGCTGGTTGCGTGAAGTCATGGCTGTCATCTGTAAAAAAGTTGAGAGAATTGCCGTGCAGTATCGGAAATGTCGCTGGCGGAAAACAATGCACCGATCACTGCCACTGCGTCGGCGCCAGCTTCGATCACCTGAGGAGCATTGTCCAGGGTGATGCCACCAATGGCGACAACAGGGATGGGCAAAGCGTCGCGAGCGCGGCTGAACAAATCAAGTGGGGCACGTACGGCAGCGGGTTTGGTACCGGAGTCGAAGCAGCTGCCGAAGGCGACATAATCTGCGCCATGGGAGGCTGCTTGTTCGGCTAGCTCGAAGCGGTTATAGCAGGAGACACCCAGTATTTTCTTGCTTCCGAGTCGGGCCCGGATTCGCGCGAGCTCATCGGCAGCATGATCTTCCGAGCCTACATGCAGCCCTTCTGCATCCACTTCAAGGCAGAGGTCCAGATGATCATTGATGATGAGCGGCACGCCATGCGATCGACATATGGCCAGCACGCCAGTAGCCTGGTTGAAGCGTAACTGACGGGAAGCCGACTTGTTGCGGTACTGAATGATCGAAGCGCCGCCCTGTAGCGCTGCCTCGACCAGACATTGCAGTCTGGAGGTGTCAACCTCGTCCGGCGTGATGGCGTAGAGCCCGCTAATCCTGCGCGTTATCATCTTCCTCGCGTGCCCAGAACATGCGATCGGGAATGTACTGGCCCATGCCGGGGCGGAAACCGGCCTTCAATGTGTACCAGGTGTACTCCTGCGCTTCGGCGATGGCCTCCTCCATGGTCAGGCCATGGGCGAGACAGGCCGCGATCGCGGAAGTCAGCGTGCAGCCGGAGCCGTGGTAGCTGCCGGGCAGGCGTTCCCAGTTGTAGGCGCGGACCAGTCCCTGGCTGCTGTAGAGTGTGTTGACCACCTCGGTGGAGCGCTCATGCGTGCCAGTGATCAGCACATACTCGCAGCCCATATCGAGCAGGCGCTCGGCGCTCTCGTTGAGCGACATGTTTTCCAGCTCTTCCTCGTTTTCCCATTCCTCGCCGAAAGCCAGGCGCCGGGCCTCAAGGCTGTTGGGGGTGATCAGCGTCGCCTGAGGAAACAGCAGCTCGGTCATGGCTTGCTGCATTTCCTCGTCGGCCAGCTCGTCGCCGCGGCCGGAGGCGAGGATGGGGTCAATCAGCAACGGGGTATCTGGATAGTCAGCCATGATCTCGGCGATGACGGCGATGTTCTCGACATTGCCCAGCATGCCCAGCTTGAAGGCCGAGACGTGCACATCTTCCAGGATGGTGCGTGCCTGTTCGTTGACCCATTCCGCATCGAAGACCATGATGTTGTCCACGCCTAGCGTATCCTGCACGGTCAACGCGGTAACGACGGAAAGCGGGTGGCAGCCGATGCTGGCAAGCGTCATGATGTCGGCCTGCAAGCCGGCACCTCCACTAGGGTCGGTGGCGGCAAAAGTCAGGACGGTGGGAGGCATGGAAGTCATATGTGAGGAATAGCCCGCAGTTGAAGCGGCCGATGATTTAAAATTCCGGGTGAACTGCAAGCGCTGGCGTAAGAAATTAAAATGCTATTTTAGCTTCAAACCGTTTCTCCCACATTAAACAAAAGGAAATAATCAGACCATGAAAAAATGGATGTGCAACATTTGCGGCTGGATATACGACGAAGAGAAGGGCTGGCCGGAAGATGGTATTCCTCCTGGCACGCGCTGGGAAGACGTGCCGCCCAACTGGACCTGCCCCGAATGCGGTGCGCGCAAGGAAGATTTCGAGATGGTGGAATTCGACTGAAATGGAGCGGGCGACGGGAATCGAACCCGCGTATGCAGCTTGGGAAGCTGCCGTTCTGCCATTGAACTACGCCCGCGTCGCCGCCATTCTAAAGGGCAGGCAGCACCGCTGGCAATTTTGCCATTTGCCCAAACCTACGTAAAATGGACTGTTTACGGCATCAAATCCGGTTTTAATTCAATTGATTCAGCTTACTATCAACGGAAATCCGCGCAATTTCGAAAACTCCCAACTTACCGTGGACCAGCTGGTGAGCCAGCTCGGCCTGCAGGGCAAGCGGCTGGCCATCGAGCATAACGGCGAGATCGTGCCGCGCAGCCTGTTCCAGCAGACCGAACTCAAGAGTGGCGACAAGCTGGAGATCGTGGGCGCAGTGGGAGGCGGTTAGACTATGCATACTTTGAATATCGCGGGCAGGAAATACCGTTCCCGTTTGCTGGTGGGCACTGGCAAGTACAAGGATTTCGCTCAGACGCGGGCAGCGATCGACGCCAGTGGCGCCGAAATCGTCACGGTAGCGATCCGCCGCACCAATATCGGCCAGAATGCCGGTGAAGCCTCGCTGCTGGATTTCGTGCCGCCGGAGCAATTCACCTATCTGCCCAACACTGCAGGCTGTTATACCGCAGATGAAGCGGTGCGTACCTTAAGGCTGGCGCGTGAGCTGCTGGATGGGCACAAGCTGGTCAAGCTGGAGGTGCTGGGTGACCCGGCTACCCTGTATCCCAATGTGATGGAGACGCTCAAGGCCGCCGAAATCCTGGTGAACGATGGCTTCGATGTCATGGTCTACAGCTCGGATGACCCAATCATCGCCAAGCAGCTGGAGGAAATCGGCTGCTGCGCGGTGATGCCACTAGCGTCGCTGATCGGTTCCGGAATGGGTATCCTGAATCCGTGGAATTTGCAGATCATCATCGAGAACGCCAAGGTGCCAGTGCTTGTGGACGCCGGCGTCGGGACCGCCTCTGATGCGGCGATTGCCATGGAGTTGGGCTGCGACGGCGTACTGATGAATACGGCAATTGCCGCGGCGAATGATCCCATTCTCATGGCGTCAGCCATGAAGAAGGCCATCGAGGCAGGCCGAGAAGCCTATCTCGCTGGGCGCATGCCCAAAAAGCTGTATTCGGCGACCCCGAGTTCACCGACTGAAGGACTGATTTCCTGAGGAATAAGGCTCAGCAATGCCTACACACAAGCGCTACGAATTTTCCGTCACCATCTCTCCAAGCTTCGTCGCGGACCAGTCGGACGTGGATCTCAACCGCTACGTGTTTTCCTACACGGTGATTATTACCAATATCGGCAGCATGGCTGCCCAGCTCGTCAGCCGACATTGGGTGATCACCGATGCCAATAATAATGTGCAGGAAGTGCGGGGCCTGGGAGTGATCGGCCTGCAGCCTTTCCTGCGGCCAGGCGAGCATTTCGAATACACCAGCAGCGTGCTGGTGCATACGCCTGTTGCAACCATGCAGGGCAGTTACCAGCTGGTGGCCGAGGACGGCACCCAGTTCGATACCGTGATCGAACCCTTCACCCTTTCCATGCCGCGCGTGCTGCATTGAGCAAGTTTTCCGTGCCCGCATTACGCATCGCTTTCCTGATTCCGCTGCTGTTGCTGGTGGCCTCCTGCAGCCAGCAGCCGGTCAAGGTGGCCAGCCAGACGGGTGAACCTGCATGTGAATGCAAGGCAGGGCGCAAGCCGGTTCAATTACCGGACATGCCTCTGCCCCCTTCAGTTACTGAGCCGATTGAGGAAACCCCTACCGCAACGCCGGATTATGGTCTGTTGCAGCCCTCCTCCTGGGAAGCCGTGGATGCCCAGCTGATGCAGGATGACCTGGCGGCAAGCTGGCAGGCCTGGCAGCAAAGCTGCAATGCGTTGCAGAATCGCGCGCCGTGGCAGGCTGCTTGCCAGGCTGCAGCCAGAATCAACGCATCCCCGGTGAAGCCGGACAACGAGACGATTGCCAGCTATCTCAAGCAGTATTTCGATGTCTATCAGGCGACCACGGAAGACGGCTCGGATACCGGCTTGATCACCGGCTACTACGAGCCCCTGTTGCACGGCAGCCGTTTCAAGACCAATGTCTACCGCTATCCCCTTTACGGCAGGCCGGGCGATCTGATTACGGTGGACCTCAGCAGCCTGTATCCCGAACTCAAGCACAAACGCGTACGCGGCAGGTTGATCGGCAACAAGGTGGTGCCCTATTACGACCGCCGCGAAATCGAGGAAAACGACCCGCTGCAAGGGCAGGAAATTTTGTGGGTGGATGACATCATCGACCTGTTTTTCCTGCAGATTCAGGGTTCCGGTGTGGTTCAGCTGGAGAATGGAGAACGGGTGCATGTGGGGTATGCCGACCAGAACGGGCAGGCTTACAGCTCTATCGGCCGGCTGCTCATCGAGCAGGGCGAGCTGACGGCTGACAAGGCCTCCATGCAAGGTATCAAGAACTGGGCACGCAATAATACCGACAAGTTGCGCGACCTGTTGTACAGCAATCCGAGCTATGTTTTTTTCCGTGAGTTGCCCGCTGGGCTTCCGGGGCCGCTGGGTGCCCTTGGTGTGCCCATCATCGGCGAGCGCAGTGTGGCGGTGGACCCACGATACATTCCACTGGGCGCGCCTATCCTGTTGTCGACTACCTACCCCAACAGCAGCAAGCCATTGAATCGGCTCATGATGGCGCAAGATACCGGTGGCGCCATCAAGGGCGGTGTGCGGGCGGATTTTTTCTGGGGAGCTGGCGCGGAAGCCGGTAAAAAGGCCGGCGCCATGAAGCAGCAGGGAAAAATCTGGGTGCTGCTGCCCAAGGATTTCTTCCTGATGCAGACGGTCAAGAAGTAGCTGGCAAGGCAGCAAACAAAAACGGGAGCCAAGGCTCCCGTTTTCATGTGCAAAGGTTAATTAAGAATTAACGATTGCAAACGTACATGGTTACTTCAAAACCGAAACGCATTTCGGTAGCTTCTGGCTTGGTCCACATAATAATCTCCTTGAGTAGTTAGTTCTGCTAGCGCTAAAAAGCATTTCGCATAACGTAGGACAAACTCTACTCGCGCCCAGCCTGATCGCACTGCCGAAAGTCATGAATAGGGACTCATGATTTTCATTAGATTGCAGGGGTTTTTCCCGGCAGTCGGTAGAGGCGAAACCAGCTCAGGGTGCCGATTGCGGCCACGATCAGGCCGCCGAATATCACCACCATGAAGATGACCGGCAGGCCGGATTTCGCCATCAGGGCATACAGGCCAACCACAGAAATCATGCAGCAGTTCTCAAAGAAATTCTGGATGGCGATGGCGTGGCCGGACCCCACCGTTTCATGCCCGCGCTCCTGTAGCAGGGCATTGAGCGGTACAACGTAGAATCCGCCGCAAGCGCCGATCAGTATCAGCATGATGCCAGCCGCTGCCAGTGTGCCGGTAATGCTGAACAGCATGATCAGTATTCCGATCAACAGGCCGGCATAAAGCGCCCGGTTGACCGACTCCAGATTGACGAACCGCGCCGCAGCCGCCGCTCCCAGGGCAATGCCGATGGCAACCACACCGCTCAGGTTGGCGGGCGTGCTATTGTCGGAAATGCTCAAGGCCACGGGCACCCAGGCGATGAGCAGGAAGCGCAGGGTGCTGCCGGCGCTCCAGAAAATGCTCGTACCGATGATGGCAAAGCGGGCATCCGGGTTGCGGAACAGGCTGCGGAAGGCGTCGAAGAAATCCCGTGTCAGCAGGCGTGGAGTGAAATGCGCCATGCGGTGCGCCGGCGGCAATCGGGGAATCAGCAGATTGGCGATCGCCGCGACGATATAGCAGCCGCCTATGACCAATAGCGCACCGTGTACCGAAATATCGGCCAGCCACCCTCCAAGCACGGCACCAAGCAGGATGGCGACGATGGTCGAGCCCTCGATCATGCCATTGGCCTTGACCAGCATTTGCGCGCTGACCAGCTCACTGAGAATGCCGTATTTGGCGGGCGAATAAGCGGCTGCACCAATACCTACCAAGCCATAGGCCAGCAAGGGATGCAGGCCGGTCAGCATGGCGGCGACGCCAGCTAGTTTGATGGTGTTGGAGACCAGCAGTACGCGGCCTTTGGGCCAGTGGTCGGCAAACGGCCCGACGAAAGGCGCGAGCGAGATGAAGGCGATGGCGAAGAATTCCTGCAGCAGTGGCATCTGCCAGTTCGGTGCAGCTTGCGACTTGAGCAATGCGATGGCGGCAAACAGTAAGGCATTGTCGGCCAGTGCAGAAATGAATTGCGCCACCAGCAGGGCCAGCATGCCACGCGAAAACAGGTTATCCGAGGGGGCTTTTGCGCTCGGGATAGGATGGACAGCCATTTGTTATGGGGTGTCGGCAGAGTTGAGGACAGTTCGGCCATAATATAGTTAAATGCGAAACCAATGCCAGCCGTCGAGGTCTTTCACCCACTTATGTGTTCATCTGAACAGGGCGCCATGAGCGCAAGCACTTCCCCATCTTTCCGCAATCCTGCCGAGCTGTGCGCCCGGGTGGAGCAGCATGGTTTCAGCTTCGCTCCGGGAGCACAGGTGCAAGCCTGGCTGCAGGCGGCGTCGTCTGATGCTTTGGCGGATTGGCGAGAATTCGAGGCGAGTTGGCATGACATGCCGCTCGATCGATATATGGCGGATGGCGGACGTTATCGCCGCCGGCGCTATGCCGTGCTCAGCGCAAATGGCGATGAAATTCGCCAGGAGCCGCACCAGCCGCATTACCAGAGCCTGGAGTACAACACCCTCAATGGCGGCGTCGCACGCGAATATGCACCTATTCCGGATGCCGTACTCCGCGGCAATACCATGCAGAGCGTGCTGCATTTCTGCCTGCAGATGTTCAACCGCCTGCAGCCTGCCACGCCCTGGCATATCGAATGCCATCAGTTCCGTATCGAGGCGGGCATGGTGGAACAAGGCAAGCCCACGCCGGAAGGGGTGCATCGCGATGGCGTGGACTTCGTGCTGGTCATGATGGTGAAACGTGTCAACATCTCCAGCGGCACCACCACGCTGCATGATCTGGAGCAGCACACGCTGGACAGCTTTACGCTCATTGCACCGCTGGACTGCGCGGTGGTCGATGACCGACGCTGCATGCACGGCGTCACGCCGGTGGAGCAGATTGACTCTACAGCGCCAGCCTACCGCGATGTGCTGGTAGTGACGTTTACCGCTGCCAGCAAGCGTTCCGCTTCATGAAAATCATGAGTGCCGATTCATGATTGTGAGGAGCCTTCCCGGCAAACTCGCGACTATGCTGGTAGTCATACGAATACAGCAAACGATTGCTGAAACCATTCAACCAGACAGAAGAAGGAGAGAAACCATGTGGACCAAGCCAGAAGCCACCGAAATGCGTTTCGGTTTTGAAGTCACCATGTATGTCTGCAACCGCTAAGATTCTGCATACGTGAATGAATGGGGGCTTCGGCCCCCATTTTTATTTCTGTAACAGTCATCCCTTAATATTGCCTGCACGTTAAGGAACCATTTGGTCCAAGCGGACTCAATGCTGGCGCAGGAACAAAATTCCGGCGCCGTTACAAACACCATCCCACAAGGAGCAAGCAATGCAAGCAGTAGAGGTACCACAAAGCGTTCCGCCACTCGGAACCGATAACATTCCCGTCCCGCCGGTTCCGGCACCGGAAAAGGCGGCCAACGAGGAAGACTACAGCCAATTGATCAGAAACATCACCGCCTTCGGCGACTGCGTGTAACTGTTCGATTCGTTGTCCTAGTTCTGATCGCTGTTCAGGGCGTTAACCGCCTTCTGTAGCAGCATCTCCGGATTCTCCTCCGGTTGCGGGGCATGCACGGCCACGCCAACCCTCAGATTGATCATGACATACCCCGACTCGGTGTAAAGCGGCGGAATCTCCAGATTGCGCACTTTCTCGCCGAGTTCGCGCGCATAGGCTGCAGCCTGATTATTGTTGATCGAGGCAGCCAGTACCGCAAACTCATCCCCGCCAAAACGTACAATGAAATCGGTCGAGCGGCTGAAGGCCTGGTTGAGGGCCTCGGCCACCTTTTTCAGGATGCGATTGCCGTTCTCATGGCCGTACTGTGTATTGAGCTTGCTGAAGTGCACGATATCGATGAGCAGCAGGCCGATCGCCTCCTTGTTGCGCATCGCGGTTTTCCACTGCAGGCCGAGTTGCGAATCGAAGAATTTACGATTGTAGATGCCGGTCAATTCATCATGCACGACCATGGTTTCCAGCTTGCGATTGGCTTCCTCCAGTGATTGTTTTTCGACCAGTAATTGCTGCTCGAGCAGGATGCGCTGGGAAATATCCTTCTGGATGCCGACAAAGTAGACGAGCTGGCCAGCGGCATCGTGCATGGGTGAAATGCTGAGCTCATTCCAGAACATCGAGCCATCCTTGCGGTAATTCTGCAGCGTCACGGTGCAAGGTTGGGCTGCTGCGAGGGCTTGCCGTAGGCGCCTCTTTTCCTCGGCGTGCCCATCCGGGCCTTGCAGGAAGCGGCAATTGCGATGCATTACCTCGGCAGCCATATACCCCGTAAGCCGCTCGAATGCCGGATTGACGAACACAATGGGATGGTCCGATGCCTGTGCATCAGTGACGACGATACCGTCCGGCGATTCAAGGACGATTTGGCGGAAAAAGGCGGGATTCTCCAAACAAAACCCAGTCAAATTAAACGGTTAATCCAGGGTTGTACCCCAACAGGCGCTGACTATGCAAATTACAGGGTTGAGTATCACCTGCGAATCTGCGCCCTATCCATTCGTTTTCTCACATAAATTTTTGGACGAATGGGCAGTCCGCCTTGGGCTAAAATGCAGCCTTTGCCTCACGCTGCATTCACGTTCCGATCCAGACTCATGAGCTCTACTGCAATCCCGTTTTCCGCCCGCCAGCTACTGCGTAATCCCAGCTTTGTAAGGCTTCTGGGATTCCGCGTGCTGATCGTGCTCGCCTATCAGGTCATGGCTGTGGTGGTGGGCTGGCACATCTACAAGATCACGCGTGATCCGCTGGCCCTGGGGCTGATCGGGCTCGCAGAGGTTATCCCGTATTTCAGCTGCGCGCTGTTTGCCGGCTATGCGGTGGATCATCACTCTCGCCGCATGTTCGGGGTCTCCGCTTCAGTCATTCTCTGCCTCAATGCACTGGTGCTGGCTTCTACCTCAAGTGGCTGGACGGGTGGCAGTCCATCCGTGTGGATTTATGGCTCGGTAGCTTGCGTCGGCATCGCGCGTGCCTTCATCGCGCCCTCCTACAACGCGCTATTCGCCCTGGTGCTGCCGCGCCAGCACTATACGCGTGCCGCAGGCGTGAGCAGTTCGGTATTCCAGGCCGGGCTGGTCATGGGGCCGGCATTGGGCGGGCTTATCGTGGGCTGGGTCAGCATTACCGCTGCTTATATCGTCGCGGCGGTGCTCAGCCTTGGCTCTGGCCTGATGCTGTTTACGCTCAAGGTCAAGGAGCCGCCCCCCGCGGCTACCGCACCGATCTTTTCCAGCATTGCCCAGGGTCTGCGCTTCGTCTATGGCAACCAGATCATGCTGGGTGCACAGGCCCTGGATATGTTTGCCGTGCTGTTCGGCGGCGCAGTGGCCATGCTGCCGGCCTTTATCCAGGAGATCTATCACTATGGGCCGGAAGGCCTGGGCATCCTGCGCGCTGCTCCCGCCACCGGCGCCATCATGACCGGCATCTTCCTGGCACGGCATCCAGTCGGCCGCCATTCCGGCAAGGTCCTGCTGGCAGCGGTGGCAGGCTTCGGGCTCAGCATGATCAGCTTCGCCCTGACCAGCCATTTCTGGGTCGCCGCCTTCATCCTCATGCTGTCAGGCGTATTCGATGGCGTCTCGGTGGTACTGCGAACCACTATCATGCAGCTGGTGACGCCGGACCAGATGCGCGGCCGCGTGGCTTCCATCAATGGCATCTTTATCGGCTCTTCCAACGAGCTGGGTGCTTTCGAATCTGGAGTCGCCGCTCGCCTGCTAGGGCTCGTTCCTTCGGTCGTGTTCGGCGGCCTGATGACGCTCAGCGTGGTCGGCTTGACCGCCCGCCTGGCGCCCAAATTGCGCAATCTGAACCTCGACGATCTGCACTAGAAGCACCTACCAAAACGCTACTGAATAGTCTTCCCGTGTGTGGGATGACGAACGAAGCCAGCCCCTTCAGGTTGTTAAGGTGGTTTCAAACCTTCGTTCAATCCAAGGGTCCCTGCCCGCAGTTGGGTCCGGCCCTGCCGAAAAGGAGATATTCATGTTTGCGCACAACAAACGCCTGCAATATACCGTTCGCGTCAGTGAAACCAACCCCGCGCTGGCCAACCTCATGCTGGAACAGTTTGGCGGCCCGCAGGGCGAGCTTGCCGCTGCCATGCGCTATTTCACCCAGGCGGTGGGCGAGGAAGATTCCGGCCGCAAGGACATGCTGTATGACATCGCCACTGAGGAACTGAGTCACCTGGAAGTGATCGGCACCATCGTCGCCATGCTCAACAAGGGGGCCAAGGGCAAGCTGGCCGAGGGCGTTGAGGAAGAAGCCGAGCTGTACCGCTCGCTGACCGGCGCCGGCAATGACAGCCACCTGACGCAGTTGCTTTATGGCGGCGGCCCTCCGCTCACCAATTCCGGCGGCGTTCCCTGGACCGCGGCCTATGTGGATACCATCGGCGAGCCGACGGCCGACCTGCGTTCCAATATCGCGGCCGAGGCGCGCGCCAAGATCGTCTACGAGCGCCTGATCAACCTCACTACCGATGCCGGCGTGCAGGAAGCGCTGGGCTTTCTCATGACGCGCGAGATCGCGCATCAGAAAGCGTTCGAGAAAGCGCTCTATTCCATCGAACCCAACTTCCCGCCAGGCAAACTCCCGGGCATGCCCGAATTCAGCAGCGTCTACTTCAATACTTCCCAAGGCCAGGGCGACAAGCGCGGCCCATGGAACCAGGGCGAGGATTGGCAGTATGTCTCCGAGCAGGAGAAGATGCTGGGCGTGGATGGCGGCAGCGGTGAGGCCAGTGTCAACCTGACCGAAGACGAGGCACGGCAGATCAAGCTGAATGCCATCCGTACCATGTCCGACCCTGACAGCGATCCCCTGACCGGGGCCGAGCTGGGCATGCAGGAGGCGACCGAGGAGGACGACATCGAAAGTGATGAAGTCGCCAACCAGATGATCGCCCAGGAAAGCGCGCAATCGCGGCAGGACAAGAATGCCGGCATGTAATTTGAGCTAAACATGACGCCGCCAGATACGACGGCCACGGCAGATGCAGCACGTGGGGCGGATGGGCCTGGTCCATCCGCCCCACATTATGCGTCCCGCAGTCAGGGCAGCTGGTTCCGCAAGCTGCTGGGTTTCATGGGGCCTGGGTACCTGGTGGCCGTGGGCTACATGGACCCAGGCAACTGGGCCACCGACCTGGCTGCCGGCTCCGGCTTCGGCTATTCGCTGCTGTGGATCATCCTGCTGTCCAATGCCATGGCCATTGTGCTGCAGATCCTCACGGTGAAGCTCGGCGTGGTTACCGGTATGGACCTCGCCCAGGCCTGCCGCGCCAACTACTCGCGGCGTTCCAGCCTATTGCAATGGGTCTTGTGCGAGCTGGCGATATGCGCCTGTGATCTTGCAGAAGTGATCGGCAGCGCCATCGCCATCAACCTGCTGTTCGGCATTCCACTCATGGTCGGCGTGGCGCTCACCATTCTCGACGTCTTCCTGATGTTCTGGCTGCAGCGACGCGGCTACCGATACCTCGAGGCCATGATCATGGCGTTGCTGGCCGTCATTTTTGCCTGTTTCGCCATCACCATCGTGCTGGCCCAGCCGCAGTGGGCCGAGGTGGCGGCGGGTTTCGTCCCCTCGGCGCAGACCGTCACCAATCCACTGATGCTTTACCTCGCTATCGGCATTATCGGCGCCACGGTGATGCCGCATAACCTCTACCTGCACTCTTCCATCGTGCAGAATCGGCCTTTCGAGCGCAGCACGGCGGGCAAGCGCGAGGCCATCCGCTTTGCCAGCGCCGATATCGTCATCGCGCTGTTGGTGGCTTTCCTGGTGAATGCCGCCATCCTGGTCACCTCCTCGGCCGTGTTCAACCATAGCGGACATACCGAAGTGGCCGAAATCCAGGAGGCCTATCACTTGCTGACGCCGCTGCTGGGGACTGGCCTGGCCAGCTTCCTGTTCGCCCTCGCCCTGCTGGCCTCCGGCCAGAGCTCTACGCTGACGGCTACGTTGGCCGGGCAGATCGTCATGGAGGGCTATCTCAACCTGCGCCTGCCGTTCTGGTTGCGGCGCTTTCTGACACGCGCCATTGCCATCGTGCCGGCCCTGCTGGTGACCGCCTGGTACGGTGAAAGCGGCGTGGCCCGGCTGCTCGTGTTCACGCAGGTCGTGCTCAGCATGCAACTGCCATTTGCCGTCATTCCGCTGATCCGATTCACCAGCCGTCGCTCCACCATGGGGGAATTCGCCAATGGCCGATGGCTGGTGGCTGCAGCCAGTCTGGTCGCCGCGTTGATCATCGCGCTCAACACCGCCATGCTCTATTCCTTTATCCGGCACTGAGAACAACTTTGGCTTCTGCGGCGCAAGCCACAGATTTTTGAATTTGCTGGGGTTATTATGGTCTCATCCGTAAGATTCCATCGTGCGGGGTTACCATGCGTCCAGTCGTCCTTGCCTGCCTTTTTGCGGCCTTCAGCGCCCCCGCACTGGCACAGCCTTCCGAAGACACCATCTATCGGCTCAAGAGCTCCATTGTCAAAATCCACACCATTACCAAAAGCGGCGGTCATGGCGTCGGTTCCGGCGTCGTCGTCGCCAAGGATATCGTGGCCACCAACTGCCACGTGCTGGCCGATGCTGACGGCGTCAATGTCGCCGCCTATGGCGAGACCTATCGGCCGGATGCGGTCAGGGAGGACTGGCACCACGATGTCTGCCTGCTGCGGGTGAATTACCTGCCGCTTACGCCCGCGGAGCTGGGCGACAGCGAGCACCTGCAATATGAGCAACCGGTATTTTCCATCGGCTTTTCCGGCGGTCCGGCCAAGCCGCTGACCCTGGATGGCAATATCAAGGCCTTGTATCCGCTGGATGACAGCTTTGTCATCCGTACCTCCTATTCCTTCATGCTGGGGGCCAGCGGCAGCGCCATTTTCGACGACCAGGGAAAACTCATCGGTCTCAACACGGTCAAGAGCCCGGGCCGGCCGCCGCAGGCCTACTACTACGGTGTGCCCGTCAAATGGGTGAAGAAGCTGCTTGCTGCGCCAGAAAGCGCGCGCATCGGCTACCCCGGCACTCCTTTCTGGGATGCGCCGGAAAGCAGCTGGCCCTTTTTCATGCAGGTGGTCGGCCCCTCGCTCAATGATCGCTGGGCGGATCTCAAAACCATTGCCGAGGGCTGGGTGAGCGCCGAGCCGTCCAATGCTGAAGCACATTACTATCTGGGGCTGGCGCAGCAGCGCCTGGGGGATGATGCGGACGCGCTCAAGGAATACACGCAGGCGGTAAATCTGAACAGCCGCCACGCCGAAGCCCTGAAGGGATTGGCGGCACTGGCGCAGCAGGCCGGGGATCAGCAGGAAGTGCAGCGGCTCAGCATGCAGATCAAGGAACTGGATACGCCGGACGAATACCAGACGGCACCCTGAGGGCGTTCAGCCAGGTCAGGTCAGCTGGCTGCCGATGTGCTTCAATTCTTCCCTGGGGTCGTTGAAATCTTCGTAGCTGCGGCGGGCCCGCGCGTACCAGTAGCGGCTGTTGCTCTCATCGCCTTCAATCTTGTGCAGCACGGCATGGATCCATGCCGCCATGGGGCTGCCCAGCTCCTGTACGATGATATGCGCCTGGTCCCACTCGCCTTCGAGCGCGAGGCTGATGGCGGATTTCAGGTCTTCGGTCACGCAATCTCCCTCCTCTACCGAGTCTTGTAGAGCACCAGTTTAACAGCGCACCGTCATTCATGCAGGCGGTAGCCGACTGCGTGCGCCCGCGCTTCTTCCCCTAAGCCGGAAAGCATTTTCTCGCGGTCGCTGTCGCTGAGTTTTCCCAGCGCCTTGGCGTTCTCCAGCAGTTGCTTCACCTCATCGGCATCCGCGTTGTATTCGGCAATGCGACCGAAGTCGGCATCGAGCAGCGCCGCGCGCCTGCCCTGGCCATTGTTGAAAACCACCAGGTATTCGGAGAGGTTATCCATCACACCCCGAGCTTGTACGCCCGGGCATTGGCGCGCTCTTCCGGCGTCAGCTCGCCCAGCACTTCGCTCCACATGATGTCCTGCAGGTCTTCCTCGCCCTCGCTGTATTCCATGAGCGCTTTGACCCGCTCGGACTCGGGATCCGCTTCGTCCACGTAATTCAGGAACTGGTCATAAAACGCTGCTGTGGGCTTCTGGTTCTGCGAAAAAATCACCAGGTATCCTGCCGTCTGTCCCATTTCTGCCACCTTCAACACAACAATATTAAGGAGCTCTCAAGGTAATGCGAGAGATGGTGAGTTTCTGTGCGCATGAGTACGTAAAAACCCCGGTTTTCTGCAAAACCCATCAGTTCTGATAATTGTGCCTGCCGTGACCCACTGCTAGCATTTTTACAGCATCAACAGGGCGGCCTCACGGCCGTTTTTTAATACAACAATAAAACTGTTTTCGCGCCGCGGCCAAGCGCAGCTGAGTAATCAAGCGCAACTGGAATACACGGGGATAGGCAGGTAGCTCATGCAGAGTCTCCTTTGGCACCGCTGCCACACAACAAGGGGACGGCCTCATATGGCACGCATACTGGTTATCGAGGATGGGCCGGCAGACATGCAGATGATCGAGATCGTGGTGAAGGCTGCCGGCCACACCGCAATGACTGCCACTACCGCAGAAGTCGGCATACCGTTGGCGAAAGCGCTATTGCCCGAGCTCATCATCATGGACATCCAGCTGCCCGGCATGGATGGCCTGACGGCGACGCGGAGGCTCAAGGACCATACCCAGACGCGCTATATTCCCGTCATCGCCCTGACAGAGCCGAGCAAGGGTGCTGAAGTGCGTATCAGCGAGGCGGGTTGCGACAGCTACGTGGTGAAGCCGCTGAGTGAGCAAGCCCTGCTGGCGGAGATTCGCCTGCTGATCAGCAGGCACAATATCGAATAGCAGATGTGAGAAGGTCCTGGAAGCCACGAGTGAATTCCAGGACCTGTAGGTGATTTGCTTGACGGTAATCAGGTCGGGCCGAAGCCTTCGTGATTCCGAATCCAAGACTCACAATCACGATGCCAGATTATTCCGGCGCTTCACGGAAATCAGTGCGGCAGTTCACATTGCAGATGAGGCCGCGCTACACGCGGTCTTCGTGACGCCGCCCGTACTTGCGCTCGAAGCGATAGTTTCCCAGGTGCTCCGAAATCATCGCATCCAGCTCGCCACGCATGTGCGCCTCTTCAGCAAAATGATCCTGCAGCAGTTCCAGTTCCGCTACGGTAGGTTTCGGTCCTACGCCATTGAGGTAGCGCGTCATGCGCTGGTCGATGAAGGCTTCGCTCAGGCGCGCCCGGATCGAGGCTTCATCCCATCTACGGAACAGCTCTTTCCATTTGTCGGCTTCACTCACAGCAATTCTCCAGGCATATTTTCCAAATTACGCTCGAAGTCATTGCAGGATCGTGCGATACCACACGCTACGGATGAGGTGGGCAGCAAAAGGCCCTGGAAATTCGCGGGGAATTTCGCAGGGCCAGGTGATCTGCTTACCGGATTACAACACAGTCGCAAGACTGCTGTCTGGGCTGAGTCGCAGGTGGAGACTTACGATCACGATGTCAGAATATCCGAACTGTATCGAAAATAATGTGCGTTACTTCACGTAATCAGCATTTTTCATTGCTGTGCTTGAGCCGCTTGGCATCGTCTACTTTCTGGTCGGTGCCTTCCTCATTATGCCCGCACGGTGCGGCGTTTATACCCCGCGCCTTTTTCAGGTCTTCGCCGCGCACTTCATCCGGCAGCGGGGCAGTTCCCCGTCGGGCGCTGGATTTTTCCTTGTTCACTTCCGCATTGGAAACTACACCGGGGCGCGATACATCGAGCGGGGAGGGGTTTTGCTGTGCCATATGCCATCTCCTTAGAGTCAGGTGAATGACTACCAAGTTAGCACCCTGCCAAGGCCGGATTTGTGCTGCCTCCCACATTGCGTTCATAAAAAACGGGAGCCGAAGCTCCCGTTTTGGTACTACTGTTACTGTTTCAAATCGGCTGACTGTTGACCCGTTTTAATGACTGGACGAGCTGCCTGAGCTACCAGAGCTGCTGTTGTCCATGGAACCGGAGCCGCCGGAAGAACCGCTGTTCTTGTCCATGGAGGGGCAATCTGACATGCTGCCCGTGCCGCCCGAAGAGCCGCTGCCCGAACCGCTGTTGGTGTTGTTGGATGTACCGCTACGCATGTCGTCCCTGTCGCTGGCAGGGTCCGCAGGCGTGGTGGTGGTTGTGGCCTTGGGCCCCGGCGTCGCCGCCGTATTGTCACTACGGTTGGTTGCCCCGGCCAGCGCGCTGGTGGAAAAAACGCTAAGGGCAATCGCAGCAACCGGTACTACTTTCAAAAAATCAGTGGTTTTCATGACTTCCTCCTCTAGTACAGTGTTGAGTTGATAACTCCCTGACATTTCAATGTTAAGCGCATGGTCTGCGTGCACTGTGCATTGGCTCACATAGGCAGGAATGCGGGATGGATACAAAACAGAAAGCGGGAGCACCGCTCCCGCTCCAGTCCCGACACGCAGCCTGCAGGCTTACATGCCGGAATCCTTGGCTCCGGTGCTGGAGCCGCTGCTGTTGCCCGTGGTTGCGTCATAGCCGCTGTCGGCATTTTCGGGCGTGCTGCCTTCACCGCTATTTTGTCCCGAGCTGCCGGAGGCGCCCTTGTGCTTCATGGACTTGTCATAAGTGCCGGTGCCGCCGGAAGAGCCGTTGCCGACATCGCTGGCACTTTGCGGCGTGTCCATGTTCTTGGTGCGGGTGGTGCCACGGCGCATGTCTTCACGGCCAACGATACCCTGTGCAGGGGTGGTCGTGGTCGTGGCTTTGGGTCCTGGAGTCGCAGCGGTGTTGTCGCTGCGATTGGTGCCACCGGCCAGGGCGCCTGTGGAATAAACACCCACGGCTATTGCAGCAATCGGTACGAGTTTAAGTAAATTGGCATGCTTCATAAGGTTTCCTTTCATCAACATAAAAATTTTGCAGCAGTTTCCAGAGCAGGTTTATTGGCTCGTATCCGAGGTGCCGGTGCTGGAATCGCTGGTATTGCCGGAAGAGCCGCTGCTCGAAGAGTTCTTGTGGTGCATTCTCTTCTTGTGCTTCATTGTGTTGTGCTTGGTACCGGTGCTACCCGAGGAACCGCTATTCACATCGCTGGCGCTTTGCGGTGTGTCCATGTTTTCCGTTTGGGTGGTACCGCGACGCATGTCTTCCCTGTCGGTAGCTCCATGGGCTGGCGTTTTGGTGGTGGTGGCGTCATCACCTGGCGTTGCTGCAGTGTTGTCTCCACGATTGGTGGCGCCAGCCAGCGCACCGGTCGAATAGACACTGAGCGCGATGACAGCCGCAGGAATGACCTTCAATAAAAGTGATCTCTTCATGATCTTCTCCTTCATACTCATCAAAAGTTGGTAGTTAAGCTTGCCTGTTCATCTTATTTGCCTGAGCGTCTGTAACTGTGCTGTGGGGCACATAAAGGGCAATTTTAGCTTTTAGAATTAAATACTTAAGATGAGCATGAGTTTTCTTCGCATGTGCATTGCCTGGCTTTCCAGGTGTCTCTTAATATAGGGTTACCTGCTGATGTAAGGAGGTGCTATGCACTGTTTGAAGCAAATCGTATCCAAGATGGTGGAGGTTGCCGATGTCTGATCCCCGCGTATTTTTCGCTACCGAAAGAACCTTGCTGGCCTGGATACGAACCGGGCTGACCGTCGTCGCGTTGGGGTTCGTCGTGGCGCGTTTCGGCTTGTTTCTCACACTGCTTACCGCTACCAGCT
>DASTRT010000031.1:0-8425 GCA_035761085.1 Methylophilaceae bacterium | reverse complement strand
CGGATCTGGTTCTCCAGCAGCAGGATGAAGCCGGTGAAATAGTCCTTGACCAGGCTTTGTGCGCCGAAGCCGATGGCAACGCCGGCAACACCGGCCGTGGCCAGGATGGGCGCGATCGAAATGCCAAGCTCGCTGAGGATCAGCATCAGCGTGACTACCGAAATCAGCACGGTGAAGATGTAGCGGAAGACCTGCGTCAGCGTGCCGATGCGCTTGAGTTCTTCCGGGTTATCCTCGGCGCGGGTCAGCGCGAATGCCTGAAATACCTTGAGCAGCTTGCCCGAAGCGCGGAATGCAATATAGGCGACCACCAGAATGAGGACGATGCGCAGCGATGCGCGCGAGACTTCCCAGAGCTCCCGCAGGTCGGCCATATTCAGGTTGGTGAGAATTGCATTCATGCTTGATCCTGTTTATCCAATGTCGGCGATTTTGGCTGCCAGCGGTTTGAACTGCAGCTGGTAGAACATGTGCAGGTAACGCATGGTTTCCTGTCGCTCCAGACCGCTCACGAATTTCCAGAAGCCGTAGATGCGCGAAAGCGTCATCACGCGCTCGGCGTACTTTTCCCAGGTGTACTTGGCGGCCACCCGCGCCAGGCTTTCGCTGGATACGCGTTCCCATTCGCCGGGCTCGGAGGCGCAACGCTCGAGGAAATCGGCGATCAGCTCGGCAGCAGCGTCCCCGTCGTTGGGGTCGATATGGAAGCCGGAGCGCCGGTCCAGAATGATTTCGCGCGGGCCGCCATAGACGGTGGCAAACGTCGGCAGCCCCGACGACATGGCCTCGATGATGGTGAGTCCAAACGCTTCGAACAGCGCCGGCTGAACGAAGACACCGTGCCGGTCGGCGATATAGCGGTACAGTTCGCCAGACAGGTTCTTGTCGAGCCGCAGGCCCAGCCAGCGCATTTCATCATCGAGCCCGTACTTGTCCATGAGCGCATGCATTTCGCGTATCTGTGCCTGTTCCTCATGGTCGGCAGATTCTTCCGCCTCAATGTAGCCGCCGACGATGACCAGGTTGGCGAGGCTGCGCAGGCGTGCCGAGCGGCCATACCATTCCACCAGGCCGGTGATGTTCTTGATACGGTCGAGCCGTGCCATGCTGAAAATCAGCGGTTTTTCACGGTTCTTGAGCTTGCCGCGCGCCGATTTTGCCGGCAGCTTGCCGTAGATCAGCTTCTCGATTTCCGGCCACAGGCTGGTCAGCCGCCTGTCCTGGTCGGTGTAAGGAAAATAGACATCGGCGTTGGCACCCGGCGAGACGATGTTGAATTTCGGCTCGAACAGGTTGATGCCGTTCAGCACACGGTACAACCCGGGCATGGTGAATGTCTGGTAGCTTTCGTACTGACCCTCGGTGCTTTCCGTGCCCGCGATTTCCTGATAAGTGCTGGTAATGATGAAGTCGGCGCTGTTCATGTTGATGAGGTCGGCCGTGTACTGGCACGAGAAATGGTATTTGTCGTCGTTTTCCTGCCAGTAGAGGTCGGAATGCAGGTACTTGGTCTTTTCCAGCGCGTGGGCGATATTGCACTGGGTGACATCCAGCCGCTGGCTCAGCAGGGTGGCGACCAGGCTGCCGTCGGAGTAGTTGCCGATGATGAGGTCGGGCCGGCCGGTGAATTCCGCGAGTGCTTCGCGCTCGAGGTCGCGCGCATAATCTTCGAGGTAGGGCCAGATTTCGAAACGCGAAATCCACTGCGGCACGATCTCGCCGTTTTTCTTGTGGAAGGGCACGCGCAGAATCCAGGTATTGTCGCAGCCGCTGACCTTTTCCAGCCGCTGATTGCAGGTGGTGTTGCCGGCTTCGGGAATGAGGCGGGTGGCGATGATGATCTTGGGCTCGACGGTGACGCCCTGCAGCAGCAGGCGGCTGCGCATTT
Source organism: Methylophilaceae bacterium (assembly GCA_035761085.1). Taxonomy (GTDB): domain Bacteria; phylum Pseudomonadota; class Gammaproteobacteria; order Burkholderiales; family Methylophilaceae; genus DASTRT01. The sequence continues at coordinate 6,537 of DASTRT010000031.1, read as the reverse complement.
CCTTCTCCAGCGCGCGTACCTGGTCGAGGATATAGACCACCTGGCCGCCGGTATCCGGCAGTCCAAGTACGCTGTGCTGGCCGAAATAACCGTGCGGCGACACGATGAGGATGCGCGAGATCATGGGAATACGTGCCAGGAAGTTTTCCAAGGCGATGGGCGAGGGCGCTTCCAGGATATCCATGAGCAGCGCCATGGTTTCCACAACGCGACCCGCGGTATTACCCCAGCCCGGTTCAAATCCCAGCGCGCTCAGCCGCTCGGCGAACACCGGCCATTCGGTGCTTTCGTCCAGCTTTTCCAGCTCGAATAATGCGGTGCGGATCATGGTCGCCGCGCTTGCCGTATCCTTCGGCGTGGTGTGGAACATGAGCTGCCGGCCCTCGATGCTGTGCACGCCGAGGAAATGCAGCAGCTTTTCCGAGGCCTGCAGCGGTCGGTTGAACATGTCGCTGGAAAGCTGACGGTTGAGGAAAATCATGCCCTGGCCAATGGAACGCACGTCCTTGAGCTTGGGAAACTCGCGGCCGAACGGACCGAAGTCGATTTCCAGCATGGGCTCGTCGTCGTCCCTGCGAACCAGCGTTTCCTTGAACTTGAGGAAGTCTTCCACGGAAACCTGTTCGGGAATCAGGTCATCCTGGTGGATGCGCAGGAATACCGTGCTGGCGACGCGATCACGCAGCGAAAAATAGGCCCAGGGCGTCTGCAGCACGCCTTCCTGCAGGTGTTCGACGAAATTCGTCAAAAAGCTGATGCTGGCGTCATCCAGTTGCAGCTCGCGCTGCATGTTGTAGAGCTCGTTGCGCAGGTCGGACTGCAGCAGCAGCGAACGCTCCAGCAGGAAATAGCGGCGCATCAGGTTGTAGACGGCGTCGCGGTTCTGATGGGCAAAGTCAATCAGGGCCTGGATCATGGGTACACTTCCTCACTTGTTTCATCATCCTGGAGAAAGCCGTAATGCTCCAGCCCTTCCAGAATGCCGTTGGCGCACATATGATCCGCAAAATAGATCTGTTCCTGGCCGCGCAACGGTTCCAGTTCCGGGCTGTGGTTGCCTACGACAATCCCCAGCGTATCCCCTACCAGCATTTCTTCATCATTGCCGGAATCGCCCGCCACCAGGAAATTCTGCAGCGGGACCCCCCATTTGTAGGACAGATAGCGGATGGCCCGCCCTTTTGAAGCACGCTCGGGCAGCACATCCAGATAGGCCTGGTGCGAATAGACCAGGTTGGCCTGCAGTCGTCGCTCGCGCAGCAAACGGTAGAGCTGGCGCAAAGGCGGCATCCTGTCCGGTACCACGTAGTAACTCAGCTTGAATTCGCGCTGGTTCTCCTCCGGCTGCAGCCGCAGCCCCGGGACCGACGATAGCACTTCCGCCAGGTCGTCACGCCGCCAGTTGTGGCTGATATGGTGACGCCAGGCGGTGTCCTGCTTCAGCGTCGGCCAGTAATGGATCTCGCTGCCGACCGAGGTGATCAGTACGTCCGGCATTGGCACGTGCCACTTCTTGAGCACCCTGACCGTGCTTTCCAGCGTGCGGCCGGTAGCGACGCCGAAGGCCATGGCCTCGCTGCTGTCCTTGATCGCCGATACCAGTTTCTGCAGGCCTTTTTCGTCACCGATCAAGGTGTTGTCGATATCAGAAATCAATGCTTTCTTCACAAACGGCATTGGCGTCTTGCGCATGCTGTGGGCCAGCATACGGCGCATGCGCTTGCGGTCACGATGCAGGATGCCGTTAACCGCCTTGAGATATTTGCTGACGTGCGCATCCCAGCTGTAATGCCGCTTGACGCCCAGGATGCCGTTCCTGGACCAGCGAAACCATTGGCGCCGGTCTCCCAATACCGTCAGCAGCGCCTGGGCGATTTCTTCCGGATAGAATGGGTTGACCAGCAGACCACTGTGGCAGTTCGCCACAATATCCACCGGCCCGCCGTCTTCTGTGGCGACGAAGGGCAGCCCGCTGGCGGCGGCTTCGATCAGCGTCAGACCGAAAGGCTCGGTCAGCGCCGGGTTGACGAACACACCGCGGCGCTTGACCGCCAGCCGATAGAGCTCGGGAATCTGTTCCGGCACGCAGTTCTTGGGAACTGCCACTTTGCCCCAGAGATCGTAGCGGTCAATATCCAGCAGCAGGTCGGTCATGACTTTGCGCTGTGAGTCATCCATCTGGCGAATGTCTTCACGCGTGCCGGCCACGATAACCAGATTTGCCAGGGCCTGCAGCTTCGGACTCTCGCCGTACGCCTGGATCAGGCCATGCAGGTTCTTGCGCGCATCCGGGCGGCAGATGGCCAGGATAAATGGCTTCCCCGGGTCGTCGAGGAAGTGGTTCACCATGCCGACGATCTCCGGGTCGATGGGCTTCCGTCCGGGCGGGAAGAAGCGCGAAGTATCGGTGCCCGGGGGAATAACGCTGAACTGGCACTTATTGCGTGCGTTATACATGCCGTACTGGTCGCTGATTTCCTGCCGGGTGCTGGTGATGATCAGCGAGGCGTGCTCCAGCACCTGTTCCTCCACGCTGATGCGGCGGCTCAGGTTGAGCTGCTTTTCGATGGTCTGCTCTTTGCGGCCGCTATCCAGCAGGCGCTGCCGTTTGGGGCGCCCCAAGGAGTGGCCGGTGTGGACCTGTGGTACGCCGAGCAGGTTGGACAACTGCATGCCCACATAGCCGGCATCGGCATAATGCGTGTGGATGATGTCGGGCAACCGGCCTTGCTGGCGGATCAGGTGCAGACAGCGATCCACCATCTGGTCCAGGTGCGGCCACAGCAGTTCCTTGCGCAGGTAGCGTTGCGGGCCGAACGGCAGGCGGACGATGCGTACGTTCCTTTCCAGCGGCTCTTCGGGCTGGGCATAGTCGTCCGACACCTGGGGATCCTCGATCAGCCGTGTCAGCAGATCGATCTGGCCGACGTCGGGGTTGCGCCCCAGCGCCTTGGCCAGTTCCACCACATAGGTGATCTGGCCGCCGGTATCGGAGTCGCGCCCCAGCTCCATGTCCTGCCCGCGAAGCAGGCCATGGACGCTGATCATGAGGATGTAGAGATTCTGGTTGTTCATTGAGTGACTGCGGCCAGTTCCCAGTCCTGCAGAAACGCCGCATAAAATTCCTGTTGTTGAGGGATGGCGCCGCGAATACCGCAAATTTCCGCCGCGAATGCAGCAGCTCGCTGCAAGGTCAGGTGCGGTGCCCAATTGAGCAGCCGGCCCATGATGAAAACGGCGGCAAAGGCGTCGCCGGCACCTACGGTGTCGACAATTTCGACCGAAGGCCGCGCATCGGGTGAGGACTCGGTGCATTGGCCATGCTTGTCCAGTTGCCACGCGCCTTGCTCGCCGCAGGTGACGAGCAGGGTTTCCAGCTTGAATTTCCTGACGATCTCAGCCGCTTGCTGTTTTTCGCCATTGACGCGAATGCGCAATGCCTTGGCCAGCGTCGCCAGCTCGTCTTCATTCATTTTTACAATGTCGGCTCGCTCCAGCGAGCGCTTGATGGTTTGGGCGTCGTACCAGGGCTTGCGCAGGTTCAGGTCCACCATGCGTGGCGTGCGAGTACTTTCCAGCAGCGACGACAGCGCACGCCGCGATATTTCATGTCGCTGCGCCAGCGTACCGAAATACATGAGCCTGGGCCGCACATTGAGGCCGATAAGCCGCGCCAGCACCGGGTCGATGAAGTCGTAGGCCTGGTAATCCAGGATTTCGAACTGATGGCTGCCGTCCGCTTTCATGTAAATCGCCACTTGCCCGGTCGGGTGCCTGTCGTCTCGCTGAACGCCTACGGTATCCATGCCACGGCTTTCCATGGCGTTGATGATCTTGTCGTGAAACAGGTCGGGTCCGGTGCGCGTCACCAGTACGGGGTCTAGGCCGAATGCGCGCAAGTGACAGGCAACATTGAAGGGCGCCCCGCCGAGCACGGTACGGTCGGGGAATACGTCCATGAGGACTTCCCCGAATAGAATTACCGTGAGCTTATTGTCGGCAGGCACGTGCTTCAAAACACTGATCAGAGGTTGGCTTAATGGTTTTGTTCATAACGATGTGGCGCATCTCAGGCCCTTCTTGCTATTTTTGCGCAGGGTATCAGCTTGGCCCTTTTAAATATGTGTCCCAGACAACACAAGAGTTCCGTAAATCGGCCCCGCCGCTCTTGTTTTTCACAAAAATAACCCCATGCTTTAGAAGCAATATTCCTGACTCCAATCCGTCGTGATGCGAGCAGGTTCGGGTATAATTTCTTTTTTTGATTGGGGATATTTATATGCCTATCTACGATTACCAATGCACAAGTTGCGGCTTCAAGCAGGAAGTCATGCGCAAGATCAGCGAACCCAATGTGACCGCCTGCCCGGAATGCAGCAAGGAAACCTTCACTCGCCAGGTATCCGCTCCCAGCTTCCAGCTCAGTGGTACCGGCTGGTACGCCACGGATTTCAAGGGCAGCAAGCCGGCTTCTTCCGAAAAGAAATCGGAAGAGAAGGAAGCCGCTCCAGCAGGCTGTGGCACTGGCTGCGCCTGCCATTGACGCCATACAAGCCGAGCCCCTGATTTGATCAAGCGCTATTTCATTACCGGCCTGCTGGTGCTGGTGCCGCTGTTTATTACCATCTGGGTGCTCACCATCCTGATCGGGCTCATGGACCAAAGCCTGCTGCTGCTGCCGTACAGCTGGCGTCCAGAAGCCCGGTTCGGCTTTTCCATTCCCGGCATCGGCGCCCTGCTGACGCTGGGCATCATCCTGATTACCGGCGTCATCGCCACCAATTTTTTCGGCAAGCGCATCATCCTGTTCTGGGAGGCGCTGCTGGGCCGTGTGCCCGTGGTCAAGTCCATCTATTACAGCGTCAAGCAGGTGTCCGACACGCTATTCTCGGATTCCGGCCAGGCCTTTCGCAAGGCGCTGCTGGTGCAGTACCCGCGCCAGGGCAGCTGGACCATCGCCTTTCTTACCGGCAAGCCCGGAGGTGATGTGGTCAATCATCTCAAAGGCGATTATGTCAGCGTGTATGTGCCGACCACGCCCAACCCGACTTCCGGGTTTTTCCTGATGATGCCGAAAGAGGATGTCATCGAGCTCAAGATGAGCGTGGACGAAGCGCTCAAGTACATCGTTTCCATGGGCGTGGTTGCGCCCGAGCCCGCCAAGCGGGGCCGCAAGCCTCGCCTGATTCCCGATAATTCCTAGTCTTCAATAACTCGCTTTCAATAAAAGAAACTGAAACCCCATCATGATGCGTACTCATTACTGCGGCCAGCTGAGCCGTGAAAACATCGGCCAAACCGTTACCCTGTGCGGCTGGGCACATCGCCGCCGTGACCATGGCGGCGTCATTTTCATCGACCTGCGCGACCGCACTGGCATGGCGCAGATCGTGATAGACCCCGATACGCCGGAAGCCTTCGGCATTGCCGAATCGGTACGCAACGAATTCGTGCTGAAAGTGGTGTGCAAGGTGCGTGCTCGCCCCGAAGGCACGGTGAATCCCAACATCCCGACCGGCGAAGTGGAAATGCTCGCCTCCGAGATCGAAATCCTCAACCCCTCGCTGACGCCGCCCTTCATGCTGGATGACGATAACCTGTCGGAAACCGTGCGTCTGGAGCACCGCTATCTCGACCTGCGCCGTCCGGCCATGCAGAAGAACCTGATGCTGCGCTACCGCGTCGCCAAGGTGCTGCGTGACTACCTCGACGAACATGGCTTCATCGAGGTGGAAACGCCCATGCTGACGCGCTCCACGCCGGAAGGCGCACGCGACTACCTGGTGCCGTCGCGCGTGCATCACGGCCAGTTCTTCGCGCTGCCGCAGTCGCCGCAGCTGTTCAAGCAGCTGTTGATGGTCTCCGGTTTCGACCGCTATTTCCAGATCACCAAGTGCTTCCGCGACGAAGACCTGCGTGCCGACCGCCAGCCGGAATTCACCCAGGTGGACCTGGAAACCTCCTTCCTCAATGAAGAGGAAATCATGGACATCGTGGAGGAAATGATCCGCCAGATGTTCAACAAGGTGCAGGGAATCGAATTGCCAGCCAAATTCCCGCGCATGAGCTATGCCGAGGCCATGAACAAGTACGGCTCCGACAAGCCCGATATGCGCGTCACTCTGGAAATCACCGAATTGACAGACGTCATGAAGGATGTCGATTTCAAGGTGTTCGCCGGCGCCGCCAACATGGAAGGCGGCCGCGTGGCAGCGCTCAGAGTGCCCAATGGCGCTGCCATTTCGCGCTCGGAAATCGACGCCTACACCGAATTCGTCAAGATATACGGCGCCAAGGGCCTCGCCTACATCAAGATCAACGATGTAACCCAGCTCAACGAGACCGGCTTGCAAAGCCCTATCGTCAAGAACATTCATGAAACAGCGCTCAAGGCCATCATAGCCCGCACCGGCGCGCAGAACGGCGACATCGTGTTCTTCGGCGCCGACAAGGCCAAGGTGGTCAATGAAGCCCTGGGCGCGCTGCGCACCAAGGTCGGCCACGAGAAGGGCCACGTCGATGGCCACGCCTAGACAC